>CAZZJG010000011.1:0-10671 GCA_964654395.1 uncultured Candidatus Izemoplasmatales bacterium | reverse complement strand
TAGATAATTTTTATTATGTATTTTTTTACATTCTTTACGATATTTATAAGTTACGTAAAATCAAGTCTATAAGCTCATCAATTCTTTTAAACTTGTTTTCAGTATATAACCAGCCAAACAACGACTCAAGTCCCGTAGCCGTAATGTATTCTGATCTACTTGCACTTTTAGCTTTTCGATCGCTTTTTGCGTTGCGTCCACGTTTAAAGTAAGTCATCTCTTCTTCACTTAAATACTCTTTAATGATGTGATATGCTTTAGCCTGAGCAGTTGCGCTGGTATACTTTACAGCACTTTTATGAAGCATATCTACATTCCCTATACCAGAGGTTAACAAACGCTCTCTTATCTTAAGTTCATACAAAGCATCGCCCAAATATGCAAGCATTAAACCATTGAACTGATTGCTCACAATAAGCCCTTTTCCTGTAAAATCAAGCGCAATTCATCTGCTTTATCGTAGTCTTTATTTCTTCGCGCCTCTTCCCATTCTAAGAATATTTTACGATCTGTATCAAGCATTGGCTTTAAATTATGACGTAATCCAAATACGTTAAAGATGATGTCATAAATGTGTTTTGCTTGCCTTAATAAAGCAAACGAAGCTTTACTACGAATTAATTGATTCGATCGCTTAACTAAGTCTTGTAAGGTTGTAATAGCATTTGGAGTATTGAAATCCTCATCCATAGCTGCATGGAAGGACAATCTGACATTATCTAAATCTTCACTATTTCCCATCGTACCTTCTAACTCACCCGCAACATCTAATTTAACATGCAGCTGCCGGTATGCCCGTATAATTTTCTCCCACTCTGTTTCATAATAACTTAATACATCATCAGTATAATTGATAGGTTGACGATAATGCGTTGACAATGTAAATAAACGGAAAACATTTGCATCGATTGTAAGGTCACGTACTAAAATAACATTACCCTCTGATTTACTCATTTTTCCGCCTTCATAATGGAGAAGTCCATTGTGCATCCAATACCTAGCTACGTTATGTCCATGCATCGCCATCGCTTGAGCAATTTCATTTTCATGATGTGGGAATTTCAATCCACTACCTCCACCATGAATATCAATCTGCCGGCCAAAAATATGATCAATCATGGCAACACATTCTGTATGCCATCCTGGTCGGCCATCACCAAAAGGAGCATCAAAGGTAATTCCCACTTCTGTTTTTTTCCAAAGGGTAAAATCAAGTGGATTTTCTTTCTTATCATTGATATCAATCCGTGCTCCGCCTATCAAGTCATCAATTGACTGATTAGAAAGTCTACCATATTCTTTAATCTTTGAAACACGAAAATACACATCACCATCAACTTGATATGCATATCCTTTATCAATTAATTTTTGAATATAATTAATAATCTTATCCATGTACTGTGTTACGCGTGGCTTAATATAATCTGTTTTAGATCCCACTTTTGCCGCGTCTTCAAGAAAAGCGGTAATAAAACGCTCCGCGAGTTTTTGTTCTGTTGTTTCAAGTTCAATTGCTTTGGTAATAATTTTGTCATCGACATCTGTGAAGTTTGAGACATACGTTACATCGTAGCCAAGATATTCAAAATATCTTCTTACAGTATCAAAGAATATAACTGGCCTAGCATTCCCAATATGGATATAGTTATATACGGTAGGTCCGCATACATACATTGAGATTTTCCCCTGTTCAATTGGCTGAAACTCTTCTAGTTTTCCAGTATAAGTATTATATATTCTCATTAATCTCACCTCTTGTTTGACATTTCTATTATATGGAAAGAAAGGGAAAAATACAAACAAAAAACAGGAGATATTCTCCTGTTTTGGTCATTCTTCTAAAGCTTTACTACGTTCGCTGCTTGCGGTCCGCGGTCTCCTTCGACCACTTCGAACTCAACTTGTTGACCTTCGTCAAGGGTTTTATACCCTTCCCCTTGGATAGCGGAGTAATGAACAAAGATGTCGAGTCCTTCTTCGCTTGTGATGAATCCGTAACCTTTTTCAGAATTAAACCATTTTACTGTGCCTGTCATGTAGAAAAAATTCTCCTTTTCTTTTGTTTCTTGTAATCATTATATCGCTTTCTTAGCGCAAAAGCAATGAAATATTGTGAAAAATAGCATCGTTTGGCTATTGAAGATTTTTTGTGGTAAAAAAAGAGCCCTAAAAAGGACTCATGAAAGAACTTGATTCAACCTACTAATTACAGTCTCTTTACCAAGCAACGCTAAAACCTTAGGAAGGTCTGGTCCATGCATTGAAGCAGTGGTTGCGATGCGAAGGGGCATAAATAACATCTTTCCTCTTGCGCCGCTTTGTTTACCTGTTTGTTTAATTAATGGCTGGATAGATTCAGCCGTAAAATGTTCTAAGTTTTCAAGCAAATCTCTAAATACATGTAGTGTATCAAAAACTCCATCTTGCGCTAAAAATTCTTTCATCTCCTTTGTTAATGAAAATTCTTGCGCTAAAAACTCTTCATAAAGAGTAACAATCTCTTCGCCATAATGCATGCGGTCACGAAAAACTTCAAGTAATGAATCAATCCACTGATGATCTTTGTCATTCGCAATGCCGGAAGAAATTAAGTGTGGCATACATAATTCTTTCAATTCTTTTAAACTCAGTTTTTTTAAGTATTGCGCGTTCATCCAGTTTAGTTTTTTAAGATCAAAAATCGCGGGTGAATTATTAATACGTTCAATTGAAAATGCCTGCACCAACTCTTCTAAAGAAAATAATTCTTTATTTTCTTCTGGTGACCAACCTAAAAGCGCGAGGAAATTAACAATTGCCTCTGGCAAATATCCTTTATTGATAAAATCAGTATAGTAGGCATCGCCTTCTCGTTTCGATAACTTTTTACCGCCTTCTTTAATTACATGTGGCAAATGGACATAAACAGGTTCTTCCCAACCAAATGCTTCATAAAGCAAAGTATATTTTGGTGTAGATGTAAGATACTCATTTCCTCGTATTACATGTGTAATTCTCATTAAATGATCATCGATGACATTCGCAAAGTTGTAGGTTGGATAACCATCACTTTTGAGAAGTATTTGATCTTCAATCTCCTTATTTTCAATTGTAATGGTTCCATACACCTTACAAGTAAAAGTCGTTGACCCTTCTTGTGGTACTTTTTGACGGATTACATATGGTATGTTTTGTTTTTCTTTTTCTTTAATTTCTTTTTCACTTAAATGCAAGCAATGTTGGTCATACTTTGTAAGTCCTTTGTCGCGGAGAGATTGTAATCGCTCAGGTGTACAGAAACACTTATATGCTTTACCCTCTTCTACGAGTTTATGGGCGTATTCTTTATATAAATGCGCTCTTTCAGATTGAATATAAGGGCCATAGTCACCACCTTTATCAGGACCTTCATCCCAGTGAAGACCACACGAATCAAGAGTATAATATATTGTTTCAACTGCGCCTTCCACATAGCGTTCACGATCAGTATCTTCAATACGAAGAACAAATGTTCCCCCATCTTTTTTAGCGATTAAATAGGTATAAATTGCGCTTCGTAAATTCCCCACATGAATAAATCCTGTTGGGGATGGCGCAAAGCGTGTTCTTACGGTCATTTCTATCAACTCCTAACATCGCGCTTATTATATCTTATCAATAGGAAAAAAACAACAAGTACCGTTATTGTGTTATAATTTATTTAAAGGATGTGATTTTATGATTCCTATCAAAGATTTGAAACAATATGAAGACTATTTAATTAAATGGCGAAGAGACCTTCACCAATATCCAGAGCCTGGTTTTCAAGAATTTCGCACTTCTAAGCTTTTAGAAACGGAACTAAAAAAACTAGGATGTAAAGTCATTACTGGGGTAGGTGTAACCGGGATTGTCGCTTCATTAGAAGGATCTATGCCAGGTAAAACTCTGCTTCTTCGGGCAGATATCGATGCACTAAAAATGAACGAAGAAACAAATGCACCTTATGCATCCAAAAACCAAGGATATATGCATGCATGCGGCCATGACGCACATACTGCGATGTTACTTGGTGCCGTCAAATACTTTAGTGAACATAAAAATTTCCCAGGTCGCATCAAATTTGTTTTCCAATCCGCAGAGGAAGGCCCGATGCCTGGTGGTGGTCATTTTGTTGTTAGTGAAGGTCATCTTGATGACGTAGATGCCGTATTTGCACTCCACATCACCACGGCCGATGAAATAGGAACATTTACACTAAAAGTAGGTCCTGCACTCGCAGCTCCAGATGAGTTTCGCATTACAGTTATGGGCGAAGGAACACATGCTAGTGCGCCACAATCAGGAAAAGACCCCATTATCGCTAGTAGCGCTATTATCCAAGCTATACAAACAATAATTACTAGACAAATCAGTCCGCTTGCGCAAGCGGTAATTACAGTCTCAACAATTAATGGGGGAAGTGCCTTTAACATTATTCCCGATGTTGTGGAAATGACAGGTACAATTAGAACTCTTGATAAATCAGTGCGTAGTGAAATTTTTATATTGCTTAAACAAACTGTATCTAACGTCGCAAAGGCATACGGATGTAAAGGAGAGACGGAAATTATTGAAGCGTATCCGCCACTTTTCAATGATCCTACAATGAGCGAATTTGCATACAACGTCGCTACAAAACTTGTCGGTAAAGAAAACGTTACTATTGCCGAAGAACCTTCTATGGGGGGAGAAGATTTTGCCTATTATCTTGAGAAAAGACCAGGTGCTTTCCTTTGGCTTGGAGGACGGCCAAAAGGAATGAAAGAAATCTATTATAACCATAACCCAAAATTTGATATTGATGAACAATCATTAATTATTGGCACTGCATTTCATATTAACATTGCATCTTCATTTCTTACAACAAAATAAAAAAGGCATGGAATTTCCATGCCTTTTGCATTGCTCGATTAACGTTTGCTGAATTGCGGTGCACGACGAGCTTTTTTGAGTCCTGGTTTTTTCCGTTCCTTGACGCGAGGGTCACGGGTGATCAAACCAGCGGCTTTGAGTACAGGACGATAATCTTTAGATACTTCCAAAAGGGCTCTAGTGATACCGTGACGGATGGCACCGGCTTGACCGGAGATCCCTCCACCATACACGTTTACTTCAATGTCAAAGGTGTTCATATTATCAGTTTTTTTAAGTGGTTGTTCCACATCCAAGCGGATTGCTGCTGAAGGAATGTATTCTTCAAATGAACGTCCGTTAATAAGGAACTTACCTGTTCCTGGACGTAAGATGACACGAGCGACGCTACGTTTACGACGACCTGTGCCGCGATACATGACTTGATTTGCCATAGTTTATTCCTCCTTAGCCTTTAAGCTCGAGTGTTTCGGGTTTTTGTGCTTGATGTGGATGTTCTGTGCCAGCATAAACGTACAATTTTTTGTACATTTGACGTCCAAGACGTCCTTTTGGCAACATACCTTTGACAGCGAATTCCACGAGACGTTCGGGATGTTTTTGTCTCATGACTTTCGCAGTTGTTTCTTTGAGCGATCCTGGATAGCGTGAATGTCTGTAATACTTTTTATTGTCCCATTTGCTCCCGGTCAATTCCACTTTATCCGCGTTGATGACGATGACATAGTCACCTGTATCAACATGTGGTGTGAAAGTTGGTTTGTGTTTTCCGCGCAATACGGCAGCAATTTCGCTTGCGAGGCGTCCGAGACGAAGTCCTGTTGCGTCAACAACATACCAACGACGTTCGACCGTTTGATTATTCGCCATGAATGTTTTCATGCATATACCTCCTTCTGGAGTAAAGTTCCTGTAAGGTCCGGTCTATATAATAGTATACTTCACAATCCTTGTCAACACATTTTATCGATATTTTTTATATTGTTCGTGTTTCAAACCATTTTCCCGTGTCAGCGTAGATAAGCCAAAGTACTGAACTCGTTTTTATAGCTTTGTCCCTTTTTAGATGTCATGTTTTTACCAAATTAGGATACTTTGTCCCCAGGGTTTAAATGGTGCGTTTCTAGTATTTCAAGCACTTCATCATTTGATCCAGCTAAAAGCATACCTTCACTAAGCTCACCACGTAGTTTGACTGGTTTTAAGTTTTTAACGATAATTACGTTTTTACCAACCAGCTCTTCCGGTGAATAATACATCGCAACACCAGATACAATTTGTCTTATTTCATTACCGATATCAACCTTAGATATAAGTAATTTATCAGCCTTTGGGTGCTTTTTACATTCTTTAATTGTTCCAATGACTAAGTCAAGTTTCAAAAAGTCATCTATTGTAATTTGTGGCTTTTCTTCATTTTTCACTTCTTTTGGTGTTGCTTGTTTCTTAGGCGCAAGCAAGTTTGTTAGAAACTGTTCTTCTTCCTTGCGATCTAACCGCGGAAACAGAGGAACTGGTTTTTTAGTTACACTAATTTGACTAGACGTCATGAAACGTAATGAGTTTCTAGTGCGAAGTGTATTAGATATATTAAGTTGTTCAAAGAGAGCTTTGCTGGATTCTAACAATATAGGTGACAGCACAATACCAAATAACCTTAGCGCTTCAAGAAGATGATACAATACGGATTCAAGTTCAGCTTTTTTACTTTCATCTTTTGCTAAAACCCAAGGCATTGTCTCATCGATGTATTTGTTAGTACGGGAAATAGCACTCCACAATGATGATAGTGCATTTGAAATCATGAATTTATCCATTTGTTTGTCAAACTCTGCAATTTGTTGCATCACAAAATCACGCAATTCACTATCATATGGAGTATAATCCTTTTCAGGTTTTGCCACAGTCCCACCAAAATATTTATTAACCATATTTATAGTGCGGTTTAATAGATTCCCAAAATCATTGGCGAGATCATAATTTATCCGAGAAATAAAATCTTCAGGTGTAAATACGCCGTCGCCTGCATATGGTAATTCTTTAAGAAGATAGTAACGTACCGCATCTAGTCCATAGCGGTTGACTAAATCATCGGGATACACAACACCACCTTTAGATTTTGACATTTTACCATCTTTCATCAAATACCATCCATGTGCGTATAATTTAAATGTTATTGGTAACCCTAGTGCCTTTAACATAATTGGCCAATATATCGCGTGAAAACGTAAGATGTCTTTCCCGACAACGTGTAACACCTCATCGCCGAGCCAATATTTATTATATAAATCAGGGTTTGAACTACCATAACCTAGCGCTGTAATATAGTTAGATAATGCATCTATCCAAACATAGACTACATGTTTGGGATTACTTGGAACTTTCACGCCCCACTCAAAACTGGTTCGGGAAACAGATAAATCTTGTAGTCCTTGCTTGATAAAGGCGATGACCTCATTTTTTCTTGTTTCAGGGGTAATGAAATCTGGGTTATCCTCAATAAATTTAAGAAGCCAATCTTGGTACTTAGATAGACGAAGGAAATATGATTCTTCTTTCACAAGTTTGGTAGGTCTATGACAATCTGGACATAAGTTACCATCAAGCAACTGTGTTTTGGTAAAGAAACTCTCATCATGAATGCAGTAATGTCCTTCATAATGACCAAGGTAAATATCTTCTTGGTCAATTAGTTGTTGGAATATTTTTTTGACAATTTTTTCATGCCTTTCTTCTGTGGTTCTAATAAAATCGTTGTAGTTAATACCGAGAAGTTGCCAAAGTTCTTTGGTTTCATTTGCGATAAAGTCCACGTGTTCTTGTGGTGTTTTCCCCAAAGACTTCGCTACTGTTTCAACTTTTTGACCATGTTCATCCATACCAGTCAAGTAGTAAGTGTCAAATCCTTTTTGTTTTTTGTATCTAGCTAAAGCGTCACAAAATACTGTTGTGAATGAATTTCCAATATGGAGTTTTCCACTAGGATAATAAATCGGGGTAGTAATGTAAAAGGTTTTTCCTGCCATGAGGCATCACTCCTTATTATTTAAATGGTAGAGCTGATAAATTTCATTTTTACTTCTATTTGCTTCTTTCGCAATTAATATGATTGCATCTTTTGTTGTATATCCTTGTTCAATATAATTATTTATGCTTTTAATAATATCTTCATCAAGAATTTCTTCATGTTCCGCATTCCCACTGACAATTAAGACGATTTCGCCTTTTACTTGCTTTAAGTTTTGTAAAGATTTTGTCGTTCCTCGAATAAATTCCTCGTGCAGTTTTGTTAATTCGCGCGCGATAACTAAATCTCTCTCTCCTAATATTTTATAAAGGGATTCTATAGCTTTATTAAGCCGATGTGGTGATTCATAAAATACTATTGGATAAGGTAAATCTTTGATAGATGTTAGTTTTTGCTCGCGCTTAGATGTTTTTGCATCGAGAAACCCAACAAACAAAAATGGGTGGGGGGGAAAACCACTTCCTACAAGGGCGCTAAGCAAAGCACTAGCTCCAGGAATTGGAACAACAGGAAACTCTTCTTTAATCGCAAGATTGACAATGTGATATCCAGGATCACTGATAAGAGGCGTTCCAGCATCACTAATGAGAGCGATGCTTCGCCCTTCTCGTAAATGTTTTAGTATTTGTTTTGCTGCTTGTTCTTTATTGTGATCGTGATAAGAAGCAACCGGTGTTTTTATTTCATAATGTTGCAGCAACACTTTTGATGTGCGAGTATCTTCACAAAAAATCTTCGTAACGCTTTTAAGTGTTTCAACTGCCCTATAAGTCATATCTTGTAAATTTCCTATCGGAGTAGAAACAAGGTAGAGGATTGCTTTGTTTTCAGTGAAACTCTTTTGTCTTTTCACTGTATTTCCTCCTTCCCGTATCCGAAAATAGATTTTATTTCATCAGTATACCCATCTTCATTATGAACATATAGAGGTTCTAATAATTTTAAGGCTGAATTTGCGTTATTTGATGCTTCTATTAATACAGTATTTGAAGGTTGTCCTTTTCTAGGATATACAAATCGCATTCGTTTTACAGAAAAACCATGTTCTAAAAGTTTGTCAATAATTTCGATTAAGCGGTCTGTTCGATGAACGAGATAAAGACTTCCCCTTGTTTTAAGAAGACGTTTTGCTTCAAACATGATATTATCTAACGTCAATAACACTTCGTGCCGAGCAATTGTTCGATATTCATATTTATTAACATTAGAAGTTTCTTTGTATTTAAAAAACGGTGGATTACAGGTTACTATATCAAAATAACCGTTAGGATATTCACGATATAGCCCTCTAACATCCTTGTGTAAAACCTTGATTTGATGTTCAAGTTCATTTATCTTAACGCTTTTTTTAGCTAGTAAAGAAACTTCCTCTTGAATCTCAACACCAATGATTTCCGCCTTTGTTTTGAGTGATAAAAACAAAGGTATAGGAGCGTTTCCAGTTCCAAAATCAATTATTCGTTTTACTTTAGATGTAACATTTACAAAATCAGCGAGCAATGTGGAGTCGAGGCTAAAACGAAGCATATCACCTCGTTGCACGATCTTTAATCCATCATAGCCAAGAAGATCGTGCACATGTTCTTTATTCTCCTGAACCTTCTGGGGTTTCACGGTCGTATTGTTCAATGTTGACCAATTCCTCTACATGTACTGTTTTGATAATATCATCTTGTGTGCGGTATCGAACAGTTTTCTCGATTATATTCACACCGATAATGGGTACTTTTCCATCATCTTTTGTTTCAACGAAGCTTCCTATTTTCGGAAGCATGGTTCGATGCTCTAAATAAGTTTCGTTTTCATAATTGATGCAGCAGAGAAGTTTTCCACAAAGCCCTGATATATTAGATGGGTTCAAAGACAAGTTTTGATTCTTTGCCATTTTGATTGAAATGGTATCAAATTCACCAAGCCATGTAGTACAACACAACAAGTAACCACATGGTCCAATCCCACCAAGAAATTTTGCACTATCCCTAGTACCAACTTGACGAAGTTCAATGCGAATATGAAATTCACGAGCAAGATCTTTTACAAGTTCACGAAAGTCAACTCTTCCTTCAGCACTAAAATAAATAATCAGTTTCGTGTGATCAAGTGTATACTCTGCACCTAGCAACTTCATCGTTAACTGATTTTGTTCAATCAGTTTTTGAATGATTGGTAAATCATTAGGTATGGATGATTGGTTCTTCTCATATTGTGCTAAATCTGATTCTGTAGCTTTCCGCAAAACAGGTTTTAATGTAGATATTATTTCCTCTTCTTCAACTTCTTTACTTGGGGTAATAACTTCCCCGAGTTCAACCCCTCTTATTGTCTCTACAACAACCTTGTCCCCTCTAGAAAGAACGAGGTCTTGTGGATCAAAATAATATTGTTTACCAGCTGTTTTAAAGCGTATACCAACGACAATTTTACCCATGGCGTTACCTACTTTCTAAATCAAGAAATAAATTATCAAACGCGAGACGAATGTTAATATAGGAACGAATTTTTCCTTTTAAAGATAACATTCGTTCAAGTTCCTTGATTCGTTCTTGTTTAGTTTTTTGACTAGCTAGAAGGTTGAGTTCTTCCTGCTTATCTAAAAAGACAATATGCAAAAGATCACCATCTAGTGTATACAAAATATCTTTTTGATAAAGAATCATCATCGATAAAAGTAATTGGAAAAATTCTTTATCTTGAAATATTATACTAAAATTTTGATTAAAGTAAACAGGAAGACCTTTTTCACCATCAGCAAGTTTACGGTAAAAACTAGT
>CAZZJG010000010.1:0-10886 GCA_964654395.1 uncultured Candidatus Izemoplasmatales bacterium | reverse complement strand
TCTCCTATCACACCGTAAAAACGCTGTAACTTTTGAAGTGGATAATGCGCTAAATCATAAACAGAAAAAATACCTAGTTGGTTAAGATTTTTCTCCATCCTTGGGCCAATTCCCCACATATTTGACAATGGCTGAATTGACCATAACTTTATTGGGACATCATCATAGGTCCATTTGGCGATAAAATTAGGGGATTGTTTACTTTCGATGTCAAGTGCAATCTTGCTTAAAAGCATATTTGGGCCTATCCCACATGTAGCAGGTAAATTCGTAGTTTCATAAATATCTTTTAAAATAATTTGTGCCATCTCAACATCTGTTTTACCATAATATGACAAATACGTAGTTAAATCAAGAAACACTTCATCAACGCTATAAATATGTAAATCTTCAAATGATACATATTTCAAATAAATCTCAACCACTTTAGTAGAAAACTCTAAATATCGTTTCATACGTGGTTTAGCAAAAATAATACTGGGATCATCAGGAAGTTCATATACGCGACACCGACTTTTGACCCCGCGGCGTTTAAGATAAGGCGTTACCGCTAATACTACGCTGCCATTACTACGTGATTTATCCGCTACAACAAGCGGTGTTGTAAAGGGGTTGAGACCACGTAAAACGCATTCTACAGAAGCGTAAAAACTTTTCAAATCGATACACAATATATTACGATAAATGCGATATTCTTCCATGGTCTCACCTCCTGTATCGTTATTATAGCGGACAAATTTTTGTCATTCAAGAGACTAAAATTTGCCTGAAATATCATGGGACGCATAACCGTGAGCACCAAGGTCACTTTATAAAAAACACAATAAAACCAAAAATTTTTTTAAAAAAACGACTTATTCAGTCGTTTCTGTTTGATAAACATTTAAAAATGCAAATGCTTCTCCTAACTTGCAATCTACTCCTGTATTAAGTGAAATATCAGCGAAAATTTCATTCACTAACCTATCTTCTACCCAAATTTGATTAAGTAACTCGCTCGCAAACGTGACAGCTTCCTTGTATAAATCCATAACACTCTTAGTAGATTTTTCGCCGGTAATAGGATGTTGCCATTGCCGGTGTTTTTCATTCAAAAAGTCAAATTCTTGTACAGGACGATAATACGATAAATCTTCTAAAAAGAAATCTTCTTTATGTTGAATGCGATCAATAAGGTGATAGATACTTCTTTTGATGCCGTAGCGATCAGTCGCAAAATATTTTAGGATAAACCGCATATGCGTCACACCGATTTGAAACAACTTGTCACCGTTTTGAATATGGAATCGCTTTTCAAATGCTTTTTGCACAATTATCCGTATTTCGCGAGGTACTTTTTTTAACGGAAAATAATTGCGAAGAAGTTGTATTCGTCTCGGGAATGTACCTGTATCATGCTTAAATAAAGCAGCGTCCATCGAACGTTCAAATTTTAAATGAAGCCCGCGTAAATGGTCCGTTAGTGCATCATCGCGATTATAAACACCTACATGGTGATAAACATATGGGTGAACGATTATATCAAGTGCATAGTGACAAATAATGCCTGTTAAAAACGATTTACTTTTGATATCACCGTTTTCTTTTGCATGAAGCACCAACGCTTCCATTAATGTCTTCGTATCAGTGTTATGCGCTTGATCAGCAATTTTTCTTAGCGTTGCGCGGTGTCTACTAACAAATGCGTAATACAAAGGATCAAAATACTGTGCACCAAGTAATAAAGATTTACGGTCAAACGGCTCATTTCTGCTTTTTGCGACGTCCATAGCCATTCTTGCATGCAGATAAACATCAGGCATCTATTTCACCTTTAATCCAGTAAGGATCAAAATAAGCAGGAGGATCTACCTCAAATGTCATTTGTTTCCCGGTTATCGGATGAACAAGTGACAAACGATAAGCATGCAAATATTGGCCATGACTTGTGTCGGTCTTCTTTCTTCCATACACAGGATCACCATAAATAGGATATCCGATATAATTCATATGTACGCGTATTTGATGCGGCCTCCCCGTTTCTAGTTGACACTTTATCAGCGTCTTATCTTCCCATCGTTTGAGCACAGTAAAATGAGTAATAGCAGCTTTACCACCTTTTACAACCGCCATTTTTTGGCGATGTTTTGGGTCTCTCCCAATAGGTGCGTCAATCTTTCCTTTATTGTGGGGAATAACACCTTCTACAAGGGCAATGTATTCACGTGACATACTTTTATCTTTTAGTTGATTGGCTAGAATTTCTAGTGCTTTAGCATTTTTCGCAACAACAATTAAACCGCTAGTCTGTTTATCAATACGATGTACAATTCCAGGTCTAATTTCACCTTTGATAGCTTGTAAATCAGAAATGTGATACAACAATGCATTAACCAACGTACCAGACCAATTCCCTGCTCCCGGATGTACAACCATATTATCTGCTTTATTAACAACGACAATCGCCTCGTCTTGATACACTATATCAAGTGGAAGATCTTCCTTCACTTAATCTATTTCTACAACTTCAAGCTCTTCCAACGTGCAAATGTCGCCTTCTTTTACTTTGTAGTTGGCTTTTTGTAAAGAGTCATTAACGTGAACGCGACCTTCTTTAATCAAATGTTGGATAGTACTTCGAGAATGCTTGGAAACAACTGCGAGAAACTGATCTAACCTTTTGTTTGCCCACTTTGAACTTACTTCGTATGTTTCCATTTCACCACATCCTCAAATATAACATCAATACTAAAGAGAATTACACCAATTACTAAAAATGAATCAGCGACATTAAAGATGGGAAAAGTTGTATAGCTCCAAAGATCAACATCAATAAAATCAACAACTTCTTGAAACAATAAACGGTCGATAAAATTACCAATCGCCCCACCAACCATTAACGTAACGCCAAGTGTATAAAGCGGTTTTCGTCTTAAATCCCCATCTTTTAAAAGCCATACAAATAGTCCGCCTGCGATAATCGTAATCAAGTAAAATAATATCATATTTCCTTCAAACATGCCCCACGCTGCACCAGTATTTCTGTGTGATGTTAAAGTGAAGAAATTTGAAATAACAACAATTTGTTGTCCGATTTCCATTTTTGTTGCAACTAAGTACTTAGTCCATTGATCAAACGCCACAATCATAGCGATAATAAACGCTAAAATGGAATATTGTTTTTTCATGTCAATCACCCACTAGTGAAAATAATATAGATATATTACAGCAAGCACCATATAAAGTAAAATAGATAAGATGATGCTTGTTACTTTTTGAAAGCGTTGTTTAACAGGGAGTGGTATTTCTTGATAAGTAGTAAGCACCTTTAAAAAAATACCAGTTGCATGACGCAATATTAAAGACCCTATAAGGTATATAGCAAGTAAAAAATACATTATATATGGCACATAGAGCATACTAATCATGATGATTGGAGTGATGAAAATCCCTCCAAGTAATACCGCTTGAAATAACGCAATAGTCAAACCAATTAATCGCTCTTTCAAGCTATATGCAACGAACCAATTTTGTCGTTTCATATTAACCTTCCTCATTATGTGTTTGTAGATAGTGCAGCGCATCACTAAATGATTGTACTGGTACTAAGACCATATCTGTTTCTAATTTCGCTAAAATTTCCGATGCTCTTACATAATTATCGTTTGGATCATCACTGAGATGTGGCACAAAGAAAACATCCATACCGTTCATAACAGACGTAATGATTTTTTGTTCAATACCACCAATAGGGCCTACGTTTCCATTAACATCTATCGTTCCCGTTCCGGCAATTTTCTTTCCACCTGTTAGGTCTGTTTCTGTTAGACGGTCATAAACATAAAGCGCCTGCATTAAACCACCACTACCACCACCGGTGTTAGTATCTATTAGTTTGTAATCAATTTCACTATCAATGATTTCAGTAAATGGGCGTATTGAAAGTCCAAATAAACAACTACCATCTTGCCGCTTTTTTTTCTCAATTTGAAAATATAATTCTTCCCCATCACGCAAAACATGAAACATTGCCGATTCACCACAAACAACGTTATTTACCTCTTCGGTATAATCGGTATTTCCATTAATATCTAACAGAACATCTCCCAGTTCAATTGTGTCTTCTTCAAGAAAAGAATATGTCAAGTATACCATGTGTTCGATGCGGTAGTCAATTTGATAGCCACTTTCTAAAATGCCTACAACTAAAGAGTTATTCAGACTATCATCTTTAGAAAGATAGCCACTAATTGTTAAGTCATCTATGTCAATCTCTTGAAAAAAGTCAGGTTGCTCCGACAAATCAACCTTCCATTCCCAATCACCGACTATTTTTTGTAATAGTGACGTTCGGTTAAGAACAATAACACTTGTTGTATGAAAGGAACCCCGGCTTTCATACGGTTCATCCAACCAGATAAAGTCACCCACCTCATCATTATACCCCGGAGCAACAATGCGATATGAAACTGGCCACAATGAAATGATGAGGACAGCTACAAGCACCACTAACTGTGTAAGCCAGTGCCATTTGTACCGTTTAATAATTTGTTTCATCGCTCAATAACTAGATTTATGGGGTTCATTTTTCGATACTTAACGCCTGATGCATCTAAGAGCCTTCTTGATGCAACAAATATATCTTGGTCATGATATTTATCTTCTAAATAGATGACTTCACGAATACCGCTTTGAATAATGACTTTAGCGCATTCATTACAAGGAAAGAGCGTAACGTATATCTTGGCATAATCCAATGGTTCTGTAGCGTTTAAAATAGCATTTTGTTCGGCGTGGACTACATAAGGGTATTTACTTTCAAGCCACTTATCAGTTTGATTCCATGGGAACAAATCATCATCGATTCCAACAGGAAAACCATTGTAGCCTATTCCTACAATGCGGTTTTTCTTATTGACAATACAAGCACCAACTTGTGTACTTGGGTCTTTACTTCGTTGTGCACTAAGTTTCGCAACTCCCATGAAATATTCATCCCAACTAATATAATCTAACCGTTTCATAACCCTTTCACCCTCTCACGGGAAACTGCACTAGCAATTTGGGCTGCGACTTTACAGTTGTTGTATACAAGTTGAATATTTGCTTCAAGAGATTTACCACTAGTCAGTTCAACTATTTTTGCTAATAAATAGGGCGTTGTTTCTTTTCCCTTAATTCCTTTTTGCTTCATTTCATGAAGTGCTTGTTCAATGATTTTATCCATTTCACCTTGATTTAAAGCATGTTCAGCTGGGATGGGATTAGCAACCAACATGCCAGTTGATATATTTAGTTGTTCTTGTGTAAGAATGATGCGTGCCATCTCCTCAGGACCATTTATACGATGCGTCACTTTAAGGCCGCTTTTTTGAGTATAAAATGCTGGAAACTCATCCGTTTGATAACCAAATACTGGTACCCCTTTTGTTTCAAGATATTCTAGTGTTTTTTCTAAATCTAGGATAGACTTAGCACCAGCTGAAACGACAGTAACCGGCGTTTGCGCAAATTCATCAAGATCGGCGCTAATATCCATCGTCTCCTCTGCTCCCCGATGAACTCCCCCAATACCTCCAGTCGCAAACACTTTAATACCAGCCATATGAGCAATCATCATCGTTGCGCTTACTGTAGTTGCCCCATCTATTTTATTTGCGACAAAATAACTTATATCGCGCCGCGACGTTTTTTGAATTGCTGGTCCATCTTTACCTAATTTATCTAACTCTTCTTCTGATAATCCAACTTTCAGTTTCCCATTGATAATCGCAATTGTTGCGGGAACTGCTCCAGCTTCGCGAATAATGCGCTCACATTCTTTTGCTGTTTGCACGTTTTGTGGATAAGGCATTCCGTGTGATATAATCGTCGATTCTAATGCTACAATCGGTAAATTATAAGCTTTTGCCCGTCTAACCTCAACTCCATATTCAATTAGTTCCTTCATGTTATTGCTCCTTTCAATGTGTTATTCTCACTTTCTAACACTTTATTTGCAGCTTCAATTGCTCTATCAATTTGCTTATTTAAATCCTCTCCCTTAATCAAAGAGAATAACATCCCCGAAAAGAAGGCATCTCCAGCACCAGAAACATTTTGAACATTTGCTACATTAGGTACAGCAAAGATGTATTTCTTACCCCCTTGATACACTGTTACAGGATTTTTACCATCAGTCACGATCGTTGTTAAGCCCTTTGCTAAAAGTGGCTTAAAACCAAGTTTCAAAAGATATTCAAACTCTTGTCTGTTAGTTTTCAAATAATCAATATTTTCCAGTATATCAAATACTCTCTTTGCTTTTTCAATGCTTACAGCATCACATGCTAAAATTCCTTTACGGTGCAGCTTGGACAATTGTTTTAAGGCATTTGCGCTAAGATTTGCATCTAAAACAATTAAATCAAATCTTAAAAACATATCATGCAACTCATCAAAATACTTCATTGTCGGATCTAATGGCTCTACATTATTAAAACCAATAAATAAATCTCTTTGTTGGTCCAAAACATTAATATATAACCCAGGCGACTTAAAGCCTTGCCAAAGCGTTACTAAGTTAACACCACTATCATGTATTTCAGATAAAGCCCATTTAAACAATGGATCACTACCAATAGGAGCAAACAGCGTTACTTCACTACCCAATGCAGATAAATTACGAGCAATGTTTGCGCCAACTCCACCAACTGATAAGTGGTTTTTGACAACGTTAGAATCATGGAGGTTATATGGTGCTTGCGCAAAGAGCGTCACGTCAATATTTATCGCACCAATAACCAACACTTTATTTGACATTTTTGTAGGATGAAAGGTCCACATGACAATACCCATCTTTATTTTTATCTAAATAATCTTGATGATACTCTTCTGCTAAATGAAAAGTAAGATTAGCCTTCACCTCAAGCGCAAGCGGATTAGTATATTCAGTTTGTCTTTGCGAAAGATATGCGCGGATAAAAGGTTCTTCTTCTTTTGCAAAGTTGTAAATACCAGTGCGATACTGTATTCCACTATCTGGTCCTTGTCTGTTAATACTTGTAGGATCAATTATATTAAACAAGTGATCGAGTAATTGCTTCAAACTTATCAGGTTTTCATTATACTCAATCCATACTGCCTCTGCATGCCCGCTTCCGGCACATACATCCTCATAAGTAACAAATGTATCGTCACCGACATAACCAACTTGTGTATCAATAACACCATCAAGTTGTTTAAAATACGCCTCAACTCCCCAAAAACATCCCCCAGCAAAAATAATTTGTTTCATGGCCATACTCCTTCCAGTCAAACTGACCGCCCAATTGCATCCAAAAACACGAAATTTCCCGCAAGCAATCCCGCTGTGGCAGGCACAAAGGCATTTGTACATGGTGCGGGATTATCAGGATCTAACGGTTTTGGCGGTTCTTTAGAAGATACTACTTTAATCTTACGAATATCTAACGTTTTGCGAAGCTTTTGTCTAAGCGTTCGCGCTAGCGGATCATAAGAGGTTTTTGATAAGGGAATTATCTCTAATTGTTCAGGATAAAATTTTCTCCCCGTTCCCATAACGCTAATTAATTTGATTTTCCGCTTCATCGTTTCTTCAATCAAATCAACTTTATCTTTAACATTGTCGATAGCGTCAATCACATAATCAATTTCATGCATAAATAACCATTCTTTTGTCTCTTCATTATATGACTTCGCAAGGGTGATCACTTGACAATCAGGATTAATATCCAAAATCCTGTCTTTCATAACATCAACTTTGTAACGACCTATTGTAGAATGAAGCGCAACAACTTGACGGTTTAAATTACTAGCATCAACTTTATCTGGATCCATAAGGATAATCTGTTGAAAAGCGCTACGAGCAATCGCCTCAGCTGCGTGGCCACCTACACCACCCAAACCGACAATGACAACTGTTTTCATTTGAATTTGTTGGAATAATTCACAACCGATTTGTTGTTTTAACCGTTCAAACATGTACATCACTCCAAAAATATTGTAGAAAATGGCTACCAGGGTAGCCATTAGTGTTTATTATTACGGATTAGACTGATATTAAAATATCGATCTCCAAGCCAATACAAAGCACTGAAGATAGTTATTCCAAGTGGAATAATTACATGTGGTACATATAACTTTTGTCCACCTAAGTACAAAAACAGTACACCAGCGCCAAGGACGCCAATACCGCTTATGCTCATGACCAGTGTAAATTCTCTTTGGTAATTTGGTTTTAATCGCCGAGATAAATAATCACGCCGTAAATATAAACTTAACATACTTGCGCCAATAAAAAGTAAAGCGCTAACCCCACTAACAATTAAGATAGTAGTTTCTTTAATATGCTGATGAATATCAAAAATATAGGAAATAACCAGAAAGACAGGAACAAACATCAATCCTAAAACACCAATGACAATCAAGTTTACTTGATAAACATTGTATACTTTACGTCGTTTCATCTTACCTATCAGTCTCCATTTGCATTTGTTCGCGTTTATCAAGATAAAACTCAACTAATACGCGAATAGTTGCAGCCATAGGAGCTGCAAAAATAACGCCAATCGCGCCAAAAAGGGAGCCAAAGAACAAGATAGATAGAATGATAACAATCGCATGCATTTCTAGTTGTCGTCCCATAATGATTGGTTGGAATATATTTCCTTCTATCATTTGTAACCCCACATTTACAAGAACTACAACAATCGGACCAGGACCAGCATCACCAGAAATAACAGCGTATATAACAACAGGAACCATCGCTATAATAGCCCCAAAATAAGGAATGATATTGGTTATTCCTACGATAATTCCGAAAATAAAGAAATACTGTAATCCAATAAGCCGGTACAAAATTGTTGCAGCAATTCCGATTGCAATCATTAATACAATTTGCCCCCTAAGGTAAGCTCCTACTGTATAGGACAAACGACTTCCTAGTTCACTAAAATCTTTTTTATGTTTTTTAGGAACCATGCTACGAATCGAATCATTAATAAGTTCAAAATCCATTAAGTAATATACCAATAATACAGGAAGAACAACCAAAATTGCAAAAACATTCGCCAAATCTCTAGTTACAACACCTGCTAAGTTATCAGCAAAGTTACTAATTGAATCTTCAATTATTGTCGATTCATGGATAGTAGCTACGAGCCAATCATAGATATCTGTTCCTAAAATAAAATCGTCTCTTAAATCTTGCTCAAAATAACGTTGTACAGAGGGCCAGTCATTTTCAAAAAATGCGCGGATTTGTTGTTCGACATAAGGAAAAAGGTAATAAATAACAAGTATGAACAATGTGACTGTTCCAACAAACACTACTGTGACTGATAGCCCTCGCGGACCAACGCCCCTTTTTTCAAGAAATTTTATCATTGGGAACATAATCAACGATAGTAACCAAACCAATGCGACTGGTACGATTACATTTTTCAGCGCTGCGACTAGTTTAAACCAGATTCCACTGAATTGTGAAGCAAGCAACAACACACCAAGTGACAATAAGATAACAACAAGAACCTTGATGGCCTTATTGAGAAATTCATCACTGAGAAAACGGTTTGGTCTGTTCATCGCATCACATCCTTTTCCTGTCAAACATTATACCACAATCCGCGCTTAAGTGAAAACTATTTCAAGGTTTTGATGGATAGTTCTACCAGTTGCTCTTTAGCAACAACGCTTGGAGCTTCCGTAAGCAAGCACTGTCCACTATTAGTTTTTGGGAATGCAACAACGTCACGTATGTTTTCAGTATGCACTAAAAGCATTACCAAACGATCTAATCCAAAAGCGATTCCACCATGGGGTGGCGTACCGTATTGTAGTGCCTTGAGTAAAAAGCCAAATTTCTCTTGTTGTTCTTCTTTGGAGATACCAAGAATATCGAAAACTTTGTTTTGAATTTCTTGCTGATGAATACGCATGCTTCCACCACCCAATTCCTGTCCCTGAACAACTAAATCATAACAGTATGCAAGCGCCTTAGTAGGATCTTCATCTAGAAGAGGAAGATCTTGTTCTTGGACCATTGTAAATGGATGATGTAATGAGAAATATCGTTGTTGTTCCTCGCGGTATTCAAACATTGGCCAGTCCACAACCCATAAGAAATCATAGTCATCATCATGATACAGTTTCTGTTCTTTTGCGATATATCTACGTAGTTGACCAAGTGATTGCAGAACAACAAAACGTTCATCACTTACAATTAATGCTAAATCATTTTCTTCCATTTCTAGTCGTTTTATCAATGTATCTTTTAGTTCGTCATTAAGAAATTTAGCAATGCTACCAGAAACCTCTTGATTTTGATATTTTAAATACGCAAGGCCTTTCGCTTGGAATTTTTTGACATAATTTGTCAGTTTATCAATCCCTTTTCGAGAATAAAGCGTTGCGCCATTTTGTACGATAATAGCCTTAACAATTCCACCTGAAGCAATTGTGTTATGGAAGACAGAAAAGTCACTTTGTTTAGCTAAATCTGTAATATCAACTAGATGCATATCGAAACGAGTATCCGGTTTATCTGTTCCATATTTTTCCATCGCTTCACGGTATGTCATACGTGGAAAAGGTTTAGTTAAATTAATCCCTTTTACTGTTTTCATAACATGCTTAATCATTCGCTCACTAACGTCAAGAATCTCTTCTTGTGTCATAAAACTGGTTTCAATATCTATTTGGGTAAATTCCGGTTGTCTATCACTTCGCAAATCTTCATCTCTAAAACATTTAGCAATTTGATAATATTTCTCAAAACCAGCGACCATTAATAATTGTTTAAATATTTGTGGTGACTGTGGAAGAGCATAAAACTCTCCTTTATGTATTCGAGAAGGTACTAGGTAATCTCGCGCACCTTCAGGTGTTGATTTTGTTAATATAGGTGT
>CAZZJG010000009.1:0-11684 GCA_964654395.1 uncultured Candidatus Izemoplasmatales bacterium | reverse complement strand
TAACCAACTGTTAAGGACGAAAAATATTCGCGGTACCACCTTAATTCCGATATAACAATCGGCACTCATTCCCATAACGCAGGGTAGCGGATGGTTCTACTATATTCTTCCATCACTCCAGGTGTTATTCACCAACGTCTTATGGCCTGACTCACACCATCTCAGGCTCGCTTTACACAGGGGCGTTAGTTACTTCTCCCATCATCGTTTTCATTTTATTATGATACTTACATGTTATCATGTATTGTTTGTTTGTCAACTCTCTTCATCAGGCTCATCTATCTCTAAATTCACTTTTGAAATTTCTTCAAATCTTTTACCAATCTTGGTTGATGTAATGTGTACTTCTTTTACTGATTTATTTACTGTATCGATATTTCTTGCGAGTTTATCCCAACGATCTTTATATCTGTTGAATTCTAAGCCCAATTTCATGAGTTCTTCTTGAATTATTTTGGCATATTTATCACGTTCCACATTTCGAAGAATTATTTGGACAGTAGTTAAAAGACTCATTAAGGTTGTAGGGGAAGCAATCCAAACACGCTTTTTTTGTGAGTAATCAATAATATCTTGATGATAGGCATTAATCTCCGCAAAAATAGCTTCAGCGGGAACGAATAAGACTGCTTGATCACTTGTTTCGGTGGGGATGATATATTTAGACGCAATATCATCAATATGCTTCTTCATGTCTTGTTTAAACGCTTTTTCAGCTTTCGCCTGTTCCGCTGCTGATAGATTTTTATCTATCATTTTTTGGTAGTTTTCTAAAGGGAATTTTGAATCAATCGCGAGATTTCCTGTTTCTTCAGGGAGAAACAATAAAGCATCTACGCGTGTACCGTTCGATAGCGTTGCTTGTGTCTGATACACTTTCTCATTATGTTCACCAAATATACTGGAAAGAATGTGATTAAGTTGAACTTCCCCAAATGTACCTCTTGTTTTTTTATCAGTCAAAATCTGTTGGAGTGAAACAACTTCAGTCGATAATTGTTCGATATTCTTTTGTGCTTCATCGATTTTAGATAGTCTTTCAATAATATTCGTGAATGTTTTATTCGTTTTCTCAAACCCTTCATTTAAGCGATATTCTACTCTTTTATTAATACTGTCCATTTGTTGTTCTATTCGTTGATTCATGCGTTCAAAATGTTCACGCATCATCTCTAAGAGCGTGTCTTTAAATTTATTTAAGTCTTGGATGTTTTCTTTGGCACCATCGCCAATTGAGCTTGTGATTTTATCTTTCATTTCCCATAGTTTCTCAGTTACTTTATTGGTGAACTGAATGTTTTCATCTTTGATTGCGTGAAGCAATTCATTTGATTTATCATTTTGATATAAACGTATGAAAAGGGTGATTACTAATCCTAGCATAGTCACTAGTAACCCTATAATAATATAATCCATACACATCTCCTCGCGCGATTTTTTACTGTTTTATTATAGCACGAATGCCAAAAAAAGAGTAGGTTCCCCTACTCTGATTTGTTTTCTAGTGCATCGTACTCAAATAGACGACTTAATGATTCATTATGAATAATGCTCATGACCCCTCTTCCAAGTAGCGGCGCCACACTTAGTTGTACTACTTTATCAATTTTTTTGTCCGCTGGTAACTGAATAGTATTAGTGCAGACTAATTCCTTGATAGGAGAGTCTTGAATTCGCTTGATTGCTGGGTGACTAAAAAGAGGGTGTGTGCAGGCTGCATATACTTCTTTTGCGCCTTGATCAATTAATGCTTTAGCGGCAGCGGTAATAGTACCAGCGGTGTCAATAATATCATCTATTAGAATAGCTATTTTTCCCTCTACTTCACCAACTAAACCCATCACTTCAGCTACATTAGGTTTGGGGCGTCTTTTATCAATGATAGCGATAGAAGAATTCATCGCATCTCCCATTTTTCTTGCCCTAACAGCTCCTCCGTGGTCTGGAGCTACAATTACAACTTCATCTTCGAATTTTTTAGATTTAAAATAATTTACTATTAGTGGTAATGCACGGAAATTGTCAATTGGGATGTTAAAAAATCCTTGAATCTGTCCTGCGTGTAAATCCATAGCTAGCACTCTTGTCGCACCAGCTGTTTGAAGCAAATCCGCGACAAGTTTAGCGGAAATTGGTTGTCTAGACTTAGATTTACGATCTTGTCTAGAATACCCATAATAAGGCATGATGATATTAATGTTTTTAGCTGAAGCACGTTTCATTGCATCAATAGTAATGAAAAGTTCCATTAAATTCTCATTTACAGGATCATTCGTTGGTTGAACAATAAATACATGGTGCCCACGAACTGTTTCTGGTATGTTAACCATGATTTCCCCGTCAGCGAAACGATTGATCTCCATAGGACTTAGTGGAATTCCTGTTTCTTCAGCGATTTCTTTTGCCAATTCTTGATTTGCCGAAAGACTAAATAACTTTACATTATGACCTGCAATAATTGCCATATGACCCTCCATATATCGATATTCCTTGTATACATTACCATTGTATAGCGTTTTTGGCAAAAAGAAAATGTAACTTTTTGAAAAAAGTTACATTTACGTTCTTACTCTGTTTTTTCTGTGTCCGGTATTTGATTATACGCTTCAATGACAATCCGTTCAATCATGTTGCGAGTTTCTTGGTTGATTGGATGAGCCACATCTTTAAATTCTCCGTTAGGCATTTTGCGGCTCGGCATAGCCACAAACAATCCGGCTTTGCCGTCAATGATGCGCAGTTCATGTACCACAAAACAGTCGTCAATAGTGATGGCAGCAATCGCTTTTAAGCGGTTTGGTCCATCGAATTTTTTTACCCGAACGTCTGTAATGTTCACAGTATCACCTCGCAATTTCGAATGTGGAACAATCTTCTTTGATTTAAGTATATCACACAAAGAAATCGGTTTCAATTAAAAACTTTCTACATAATGTGTTAATCAAAGTGTCTGGGTTAGACATGAGAATGGTTCGTTATCAAATAGTTGACTTAGTTCTTTAAGCGTACTTTTCTCTTCTGCGATTGCGAAAACGCTAGCTCCTGATCCACTCATTAAGGCACCGCATTTTCCCCACCGAATCATTTGTTGTTTTATCTCTTTGATTTTTGGTTCTATTTTAAAAGCAATAGGTTCCAAAGAATTATGTAGTTCACGGATTAGTAATGGTATATTTTTATTATAAATTGCGTTTGCCATACAGGTGATTTTGCGTTCAGTAAAGTTTTCGTTTTTTACTCTAGAAAACACTTCTTTTGTAGAGATTGGTATTCCCGGATTAACAATAAGAATTGGTAGTTTAAGCTTTGTATCAAGAAACAACAATTCTTCTCCTCTGCCTTTCGCAATACAAGGTTTATTATAAACACAGAAAGGAACATCAGAACCAAATTTCAACCCAATGTTTGCCATGTCTTCAAATGATAGACCTAATTTCCACAATTTATTAAGCCCTCTTATAGTTGCAGCTGCGTCTGCGCTTCCGCCCGCTAGTCCTGCCGCAATGGGTATTCGTTTTTTTATCTGTATTTTTACTCCATTATCGACCGAAAACTTTGTTTGCAAGTAACCTGCGACTCGATAAACAAGATTATCTTCTATTTTGGTTGTAATTAGTAAATCTGACTCTACCATAATCTCTTTTGATGGTAAAACGCTAAACGTTAATTCATCGTGTAATTGTACTGGAACCATGATCATTTCTAAGTCATGGTATCCATCAAAACGTTTATTAACAACATTTAAAAACAGATTTATTTTCGCATATGCTTTTTCTTTCAATAGGGATCCCCCCATATTTTTATTGTTGGTAATAATCAGAAATACGAATGAAATCCTCTACCCCTAATTCTTCAGCTCGAACTGTTGTTTTATACCCAAGAAGAAGAAGGTCTTCTTGGATTGTTTTTTTGTCAATTTCAAGAAAACCAACAAGGTTATTCGCCAATGTTTTTCGTCTCATGTGAAATGCGTTGCGTACTAGTTTATAAAAATGTGATTCATTTACTGGTTTCATTTTCTTTTGTTGTTTTACATATATCTTCACTATTGCACTATCTACATTGGGGGCGGGGATAAAGACTTGCCGAGGTACTTTCATAAGAAGCGATGAGTGTGTTTTGTATTGAATTATTACAGAGAGAGCGTTGTACTCCTTTGTACTTGGTTTTGAGGTGAATCGCATCGCTACTTCTTGTTGCATCATAACATAATATTCTTGAATGAAAGTAGATTCTTCCAATAATTTCATAATAATCGGGGTAGTGATGTAATATGGGAGATTCGCAACCATAATTACTCTAGGATATTTTTTAGGTAATGCTTGAATGTCCGTATCAACGTTTTGTTGAAGAATATCTCCCTCAATCAATGTGAATGAGGGTTTCTGAAAAAGTTCTTTGAGTACTAAAACAAGATCGGAATCTATTTCATATGCTAAAACATGGCCAGCTTTCTCTAACAAATATTCGGTTAATGCTCCTAAACCTGGCCCTATTTCAACAACAAGCGTATCTGAATTAACATTTGCTTTTGTCACAATTTTCTTTAAAATATTGCTGTCAATTAAAAAGTTTTGTCCGTATTTTTTCTTTGCTGAAAGTCCATGTCTTTGTAATAAAGAAACGGTGTTTGTTTTAACACTAATCCCCTTCATTCTATCACCTCTAGATAGGACTTAATCTGATTTGATTGTATGCCAAAAACATGGCATTTTTTAACAAATGTCTTGCCGTTCGCAAGCCCTATTCCCAGCAAATCACATAGTTTTTCCCTACGTTTTTTAGCATAATCAGTACCTACAAGATTCCATTCCAAAAGCAACTTTATACTTACATCCGATTTGCCAAAAGATAATTTGTGTTTTGAAAGTGCTTTTTTTACATCTTTGGTAGTTGCGTGTTCAATTCCTACTTTTTTCTTGTTTTTTGATATGCATGCCTTTTTAGGTAAAAATGCATGCGCTGTTTCTCCAACATGCTCATTAATAACCCGACGAATTCTTTCACCAGGTACGTCAGGATCAAGAAAAAGAATGAGTCCTTTTTCACGATTTAGTGTGCGCAAGAGAGCTAAGGTTTCTTTACTAATTTCGCTTCCATTTGTAATTACTACATGAGCTCCTGGAAATATACTGTGTATGCGTGATCGGTCATGTTCTCCTTCGACAACAATCACTTTCCCATTTTGATCATTTAAGCTCATATTTTTCTACATACTCTTCAAAATCAGAAAGGCGTGTAGGAATATCGATGTTTTGTGGGCATTTAGGAAGGCACTCCCCACATTGTACACACATGTCCGCAAAAGCTTGTTTTTTGGTCAAATTTCCAATCGCCCAACTTGCATATTTTACGGATTGATACATTGAATGATGGTTATATATTTTAAAATTTCCAGGAATATCTACGCCATGAGGGCAAGGCATACAGTAGTTACAAGATGTACAAGAAACCTTTGATAAAGAGAGGAGCTCTTCTCTTACTTTTTCAATAATCTTATGTTCTTCTTCCTTTAAGGGTTCAAATTTATTAAACGTATGAAGATTATCTTCTAGTTGTTCCATGTTGCTCATACCAGAAAGGATGACGCGTACATTAGGTAAACTACCAACCCAACGAAACGCCCAAGAAGCTATAGAAGATTCTGGATTACTTTGTTTCATTTTCTCTTCAACAGCTGTATTAAAGGATGCTAAAGATCCTCCTTTTACTGGTTCCATAACGATAACAGGAATCTTCTTGTTTGTAAGAATATGATATCCTTCAATTCCTTGTTGGTGATCGATATCCATATAGTTCAACTGGATTTGAACAAAATCCCAATCATACAGTTCTACCCACTCTTTGAATGTTTCTAAATCATCGTGAAAAGAAAACCCAATATTTCTAATTTTTCCTTCTTGACGAAGTTGTTCTAAAATGTTTATTACATTTAATTCTTTTGTTTGTTTTAGACGGTTTTTATTTACAGCATGGATGAGATAAAAATCAAAATAACTTGTTTGACACTTGCGCAGTTGTTCATGAAAAATACGTGTAACATCTTCTCCTGTTTCACATTCCCAAAGGGGCAATTTGTTAGCTAAATAAAACGAATCTCTTGGATATTCTGAAAGCAATTCTCCCGCTATAAGTTCACTGTCTCCGTTATGGTAAGGATATGCGGTGTCAAAATAATTGATGCCACCATCAATTGCTTTTTTTATCATCTGCTTAACAAGTGGTTTGTTGATTTTTCTATCTTTTGTAGGTAATCTCATTAAACCAAACCCTAGTAAAGATACTTTTTGTTCTTTTTCTTGAATTAAAATATCTCTATATTCCATGGCTCACTGCTCCTTAAATAATTTTGATTTGATCTTAGAATTGATAATAATAGGGATTTGTTGTTTTTGTACTTCAATATGTAAATTACCACTTCCCGCTTCTTCACCATCTAAATTCCAGCGATGCGGGTGGTCAGAATATACTTTTAGCTTGCTTGTTCTGATTTTGGTAACTCCTGGTAATACTTTTGGGCTAAATAGAAACGATATAAAATATAGTAGGTTATTTAAAAATGGTATGTAGCGATATATAACAACATCAAGTTTTCCATCATCTAATACTGGTTTGTTCACAATGTTGAAGCCAGCGACTCTTTTGGAATTTACTACAAGAATCATAGAATAATAGCCTCTCATGTAGCCATCGTCATATTCGATTTTAGCTTTAATCATTGGGATTGTGAAAAATTCTTTGATTCCCGTTAAGATGTATGCTAAATATCCCAAGTTCTTCTTCAATTTAGAGTCTGTAACATACGAAATGTCAACATATGTCCCAATCGCAGCTACATATATAAAGCTTCCTTGATTAGTCCTACCGTAGTCCATTTTCACAACAACACCATTTAATATGATGTCAATTGCACGGTCGACATTTTTAGGTATTTTTAAAGTACCTGCAAGATCACAAGCTGTTCCTGATGGTATGTAACCGATTGTTGGTTTATAGTCACAACTTGATACCCCGTTAAGGCACTCATGAAATGTTCCATCTCCACCAGAGATTACTAATAAATCCACGTGTTTTTCTGCAGCATCTCTAGCTAACTTGATGGCATCTTTCGGGCGTGATGTTTCTTTGATTTCTACTAAATATCCAGCTTTTTGAAATCTCTGCTTCACATCATCAATCCGATTTTTAAATTGTTTTTTACCACTTATAGGATTATAAATAAGAGTACACTTTTTCATCGGAATCTCCCCTTATGGTCTCATACAATTATACCACAGAGTAATAAAAAAGCCCATCGGGCTTTTTAATTAGTTCAAAGATTGAGCAGCTGTGATAATTGCTGTGTGATAAGCATCATCAGCACTACAACCACGTGAAAGGTCATTGACAGGGCTGTTTAATCCGGCAAGAATTGGTCCCATCGCCTCAAAACCACCAAGTCTTTGAGCAATCTTATATCCGATATTACCACTGTTTAAATCTGGAAATATAAATGTATTTGCTTGTCCGGCTACTGTGCTTCCGGGGAATTTGCTTGCCCCTACTTTTGGTACGAATGCCGCATCAAACTGCATTTCTCCATCGATTTCATAGCCGCTGCTTCTACTTTTAGCAATACGTACTGCTTCAGCAACTTTTTTTGTTTCTTCAGTGTTTGCTGAACCATTAGTGGAAAATGACAACATAGCAACTTTTGGTTGAAGATCAAACATTTCAGCAGCTTTTGCACTTTCAATCGCAAATTCAGCTAATTGATCTACAGTTGGATTAGGGTTGATAGCACAGTCAGCGAATATGTATTTTTCTTCTTCTCTTATCATTAAGAAGTAACCAAAAGTACGAGATATTCCCGGTTTTGTCTTGATAATTTGTAATGCAGGAAGTACTGTTTCTCCTGTTGAATGACAAGCCCCACTGACAAGGCCATGTGCTTTCTTCATGTATACTAACATGGTCCCAAAGTAATTTTCATCCAACAATAGTTTTCTTGCTTCTTCCACAGTAGCTTTCCCACTTCTTCGTTTGACAAATTGTGAAACCATTTCATCAAATTCTTCGTATTGCTCGGGATTAATAATTTCACATTCACTAACGCCTTCTACATTTGCGACTGGTGCTTTTGTTTGAACGAGGATTGGTTCAATTAATCCTTCTTTCTTTAAACGTACTGCCGCTTTTACAATTCTTTCATCATTAGATTCTGGGAACACTATCTTTAGCCCTTTCCCAGTGATTTTTTCTTTAAGTTGTTGGATAATATCAGCCATATATCATACCCTCCTTAATCGGTATCATTAGTTTTTCATCTAAAGACGTATATATTTTACTCTCTTTTGATGAAATTACAACTTGTTTTGTTATTTTTTGTAGGAAATGCTATAATTTTGTCAGGTGATTTCATTGAAAAAGATTAACACTATCATTTATGACCTTGATGGTACACTGATTGATACAAACGATATTATTGTTCGTAGTTTCCAATCAACATTTAAGCGACACTTCCCTAATTTAAGTTTATCAATACAAACAATTCATTCTTTTATAGGCCCGACTTTGGAAGATACTTTTTCCAAGTATACAAACGACCCTTTTATTATTCAAGAAATGATTCGGTCTTATCGTGAGTTCTATGTAAAATATGAAGTTGGGTCACATCAACTATACCCCGGAGTACTAGAAGTTCTAAACAAATTAAAAAAGCAAGGGTATCAACTCGCCGTTTTGACATCAAAATTCAAAGAAGCAGCTTGGCCAAGTTTCACCCACTATAAGTTAGAGCAATTATTTGATGTGTTCGTGGGGCTCGATGATGTCAAAAACCCAAAACCACATCCTGACGCAGTAAAAGAAGTCTTGAAGCGGTTTCCCGGTTATAATGGCGCAATTATGATTGGCGATAATCAAGGCGATATCTTAGCTGGAAAAAATGCTGGTATATATTCTGCCGGGGTGGCTTGGAGCTTGAAGGGCCCTGAACACTTAATAAAAGTAGAGCCTGATTTCATGTTGCAGGATATGAATGACATATTTCGAATTATTAAAGAAATTGAGGAGGATTAATATGAATTGTATCTTTAGTAAAATTATAAATGGTGAAATTCCTGCTTACAAAGTATATGAAGACGAAAAAGTACTTGCTTTTTTAGATATCACTCAAACAACAAAAGGGCACACTTTAGTTGTACCAAAAAAACATGTTAAGAATGTCTACGAGATGGATGAACAATCAATGATTGCTGTACACTCTGTGATACCTAAGCTCGCAAAAGCTATTAATGAAGCATTTTCGCCAATTGGCCTTAACGTCCTAAATAATAATGATGCCCCTTTACAAAGTGTTTTTCACTATCATGTCCACTTGATTCCTCGCTATGAAGATGATGAATTTAAAATTAATATGCCAAACAATATTGATAAGTTAACGAAAGACCAATTTGTGAGTGCAGTGGAATCTATTCAAAAAGCCCTTCGCAACAAATAAAGTTGCGAATAGGGCTTTTTTTATTGAAATAATTCAGCTAATGTTTTTACCATAACACCTGTTGCGCCGTATTTTTCTTTTGTTGCCGTACCTGCAATGTCTAAGTGAATCCATTTTGTTTCAGGTTTAATGAAATGTTCAATAAATGCAGCTGCGGTAGAAGCCCCTGCCAACGGTCCGCCAGAATTTTTAATGTCAGCTACTTTACTTTTTATTATTTCTCGATATCCATCGGAAAGAGGCATATGCCAAATTGGTTCATTTGCTTTTTTGGCTGCAGATAGTAGTTCTGAAAGATAGTCTTGATCGTTAGTAAATGCGCCTGTGTACTCATGCCCTAGTGCTCTTACCATAGCTCCTGTTAAAGTCGCAATATCAACAACATGTGTTGCGCCTTTTTGTTGTGCAAACCACACAGCATCAGCTAATGTGAGGCGTCCTTCTGCATCTGTTGATATTATTTCGATTGTTGCCCCACTAGCTGCTGTAAGAATGTCATCAGGGACTATTGCGTCATCACCAATACGGTTTGCTGTAGCAGCTACAATAGCCATAACATTTGCCTTAACGTTGAGTTTGGCTAGTATTTCAACGGCAGTCAAAACACTTGCAGCTCCTGCCATATCTGTTTTCATACCAGGCATGCCCGTTGTAGATTTTAGTGAATACCCACCTGTGTCATACATGACGCCTTTCCCCACTAATGCTGTTTTACGACTTTCATCACTGTTCTGATAAGAAACTAATATAAGAGCAGGCTCTTCTTTTGAACCTTTGTTTACACCAAGAAACGCTCCCATATTCATTTTTTTAATCTCTTCTTTATTGAAGATTTCCACAGTAATATGGTTGTATGTTTCTAAACTTTTTGCGTGTTTTACTAAATCTGCGACTGTCATTTTATTATATGGTTTATTCACTAGATCTTTACAACGATTGATCAATGTTCCATAAACAAAGCCTTTACGCATGTTATCATATATTTTGGACTTTCCATAATAATAATAGTTTTTATCTTGCTTTTGGTTTTGTTCACTTGTTTTATAATAATCAAATGAGTAGTTTATTGTGACAAGATTTTCTGATAATTCTTGTACAATTTCGAGATAATCATCGCCTTCAATTGTATCTATTAAGACTAGATTATCTCCTTTTAATGAGGCAATTTTTTTGTATATATCATTTCGTTTTGCTTTTTGTGCCAAATCTTCTTTACGAATAACGTGCACTCTCTTAGGTCCAACTAGATTTAATGTGTGTATGGTAGTGAAAGGTTCGTCTATTTGGCTCAATGTAGACTTTGGAATATAATCTTCTAATTGTTTAACTTCAACGGTGTTAGATGGATATACGAACACTACGTCATTTTCTTCTGTCTTCCAATCAAACTTTGTTTGTTCATGAATATCTACCATGTTTTATCTCCTATCGAATAACGTTTGTTTTCATATATGGAACTAACACGTCTGGAACGATGACACTGCCATCTTCTTGTTGGTAATTTTCTAAAATTGCGACTACTGTTCTACCAATAGCTAAGCCACTTCCGTTTAATGTATGAACATATTCTGCTTTACTGTTAAGTGTTCTTTTGAAACGAATATTACCACGTCTAGCTTGATAATCTTCAGCATTTGAAATGGATCCGATTTCACGATATGTACTATAAGAAGGGAGGTACACTTCAATATCATATGTTTTTCTCATGCTAAAGCCTAAGTCACCAGTACAAAGGGTTACAACTCGATATGGTAGTTTTAATAAATCTAGTACACGACAACTATTTTCAAGCATTTGTTCGAGTTCTTTATATGATTCTTCTGGTTTTGTAAATTTGATAAGTTCAACTTTGTTAAATTGGTGTTGACGAATAATTCCACGGGTGTCTCTTCCTGCGCTACCTGCTTCTTGACGGAAAGCAGTTGTGAATGCGACGAATTTAATAGGTAATTTATTTCCATCTAATATTTCGTTGCGGTAATAGTTGATTGTTGGAACCTCGGCGGTAGGGTTTAAGTAGAGGTCGCGCTCATCTAGCACTTTAAAAGCATCTTCTTTGAACTTCGGAAATTGTCCGGTAGCTATCATTGATTCTGCATTGACGATATATGGTGGTATAAACTCGGTATATCCATGTTCAATCGCATGTAAGTCCATCATCCAATTAATTAGAGCTCTTTCTAATCTAGCGCCAAGTCCTTTA
>CAZZJG010000008.1:0-11822 GCA_964654395.1 uncultured Candidatus Izemoplasmatales bacterium | reverse complement strand
GGTCACGATTAAACCAATTACTATCGTTTGGCGTCACTCTCATAATTTTTGCATAAAGGGTGTATATCATTGGAGCGGCTCCTAACACAATGCCTGGATGACCACTATTCGCTTTATTAATAGCGTCTAGACCTAAAAAGCGAATAGTATTTATAGAATGATTCATTATGGTACCTCCTTGTTTATTTTTTGGACACATTTATTATATATGATTGAAACAAAATTAAAAGTAAATCATCATATTTTTGTACTTTCAACAACAATATGAATTTAATATTATCTAAGCATAGTTTAAAAGACGACTACAATAGTCGCCTTTGAACATTTATCCGATTGACCCTTCCATCTCAAGTTTTATCAGTTGATTTAACTCAACCGCATATTCCATCGGAAGCTCTTTTGAGAACGGTTCAATGAATCCCATAATAATCATTTCCGTTGCTTGTTCTTCCGAAAGGCCGCGGCTCATCAAATAAAATAATTGTTCTTCCGATACTTTGGAAACTTTGGCCTCGTGTTGTACTTGTGCTTGGTTATTGTACACAATGTTGTATGGCAAAGTATCAGATACACTTATTTCATCGAGGATAATCGTATCACATTCAACATTGCTCTTTGCCCCGATTGCATTCTTATTATGTTTTATCAACCCACGGTAATTAACTCTCCCCCCGCGAGCACTAATGGATTTACTGATGATTTTACTTGTAGTATTTTTCCCAATATGAATCATCTTCGCACCAGTATCTTGGTTCATACCTGCTCCCGCAAAAGCAATCGAGATGGTCGTTCCTTTAGCGCGGTCTCCTTTTAAGATGCAGGTAGGATATTTCATATTGATTTTACTGCCGATATTTCCATCAATCCATTCCATATGCCCATCTTCTTCTACAAGGGCACGTTTCGTAACTAGGTTGATAATATTATTTGCCCAGTTCTGAACGGTGCTATAGCGGCAATAACCACCTTTTTTAACATATATTTCTACGATTGCGGCGTGCAAACTATATTTTGTATAAATAGGAGCAGTACAACCTTCAACATAGTTTAAACTAGCCCCTTCATCCACAATAATAAGTGTTCGTTCAAATTGCCCCATCAACTCACTATTAATACGGAAATACGATTGAAGTGGTTTTTCTACTTTTACGCCTTTTGGTACGTAGATAAAACTTCCACCACTCCAAACAGCGCTATTTAAAGCTGCGTATTTGTTATCGTTATATGGTACTACTTTACCGAAATACTCTTTCAACAAATCAGGATAAAGTCGTAAAGCAGTATCTGTATCTGTAAATATGACTCCTAAATCTTCAAGTTCTTTAATTGTCGAGTGATATACTACTTCACTTTCAAACTGTGTTGATACACCCGCAAGAAACTTTTGTTCAGCTTCTGGGATACCGAGTTTATCAAACGTTTCTTTAATTTCAATTGGTACATCATCCCAACTTTCTTCTGTTTTTTCGGTGGATTTGATGTAATAAATAATATCGTCAAAATCAATTTCTGATAAATCTGGCCCCCAAGTTGGTTGTGGTTTTTTTAAAAACTCACGATAACTTTTAACGCGAAACTCGGTCATCCACAAAGGTTCACCTTTTATCTTTGATATTTCTCGAACAATATCTTCATTAAGACCTTTGCCGGTATCACGTATATGTTTCGTTTTTGTTTTAAAACCGTATTTATAATCACCAACAATATCTTTAATTTCTTGTTTGACTTTTTCGCTCATTAGCGATCACTCACTTTCTTTGAGAGTTCCCTCCAACGCTTTCCAAGCAATGGAAGCACATTTTATTCTAGCAGGAAATTGACGAACACCTGTATAGGCAATAGCTTCATCTAGATCTACGTTTTCGTCATAAGGTCGATTGCTCATCCAGTTTAAATAGGTGTCTGTAATTTTCAACGCTTCTTCCACAGTTTTACCTTTCACTGTTTCACTCATAACGCTAGCGCTACTACAACAGATGCTACAACCAGTCCCATCGTGACGTACATCTTCTACAATACCGTTTGCTACTTTAGATTGCACAGTAATGTCATCACCACAAGAAGGATTTTTGATATGAAGTGTACGATAAGAGGGATCTTTAACTAAACCTTTATTTCTTGGATGTTTATAATGGTCCATAATTACTTGACGATACAATTGTTCCATATTATTCATTTTCTCACCCCTAAAAACCCATTTCCGTGAAAAATGTTCTTGCGCGTTTCAACGAATCAATGAAACGATCACAATCTTCTTTATCATTATATAAATAAAATGAAGCGCGAAGTGTAGCGGGAACATTTAGGTACTTTATGACTAATTGTGCGCAATGATGCCCTGCTCTCATGCATATATTATCTTGATCAAAGAACGTTATTGCATCATGCGGATGAACGTCTGTTAAATTAAAACTAATAATACCTGTATCAGTATGTTCATTATATATTTCAATACCATCTATTTCTTTCATTTGTTTGATGACATAACGAGCTAAACTTAGTTCATGTTCATGAATTTGATCAAGGCCTATTTTTTCTAAATATTCTATCGCCTTCGCAAAGCCAATGGCCTCGGCAATTGGCGGCGTACCTGTTTCAAATTTGTAAGGAACGTCTTTCCAGGTTGCTGTATATTTTTCAACGTTGTCGTTCATGTCACCACCAAATTCAACGGGAGGCATGGATGAAAGCAAATTGCGCTTTCCATATAATACGCCAATCCCTGTTGGACCTAACATTTTATGACCGCTAAATGCAAGAAAATCACAGTCTAAATCTTGTACATTGATTTTCATATGGGGCGCTGCTTGCGCAGCATCTACGCTGACAATCGCTCCCTTTTTATGCGCTAAAGCAATAATTTCTTTGATAGGGGTAATATACCCCATAACGTTGGACGTCAGCGTAAGTGCAACTACTTTTGTCTTATCAGATAAAACCTGTAAAAAACCATCAATAGTAATTCGCCCATCTTTATCTAGTGGTAAATAAACTAGTTTCGCACCCGTAATTCGGGATACGTTTTGCCAGGGAAGAAGGTGGCTATGATGTTCAAGTTCACTAACAATAATTTCATCTTCTTTTGTTAGGTTATTTAATCCATAGCTAGAAGCAACGAGATTTAAAGCACTACTCGCTCCTTTGGTAAATATTATTTCTTCAAACGATGCCGAAATAAAATCCGCAACTGTTTGTCTTGCTTTTTCATAATGCTCAGTAGCTATGTAACTCAGTTTGTATACTCCACGGTGTACATTAACACCATATTCATAATAGTATTCATCCATGGCGTTTAAAACAGAAAATGGCTTCAAACTTGAGGCAGCTGAGTCAAGATAAACAAGAGAAGAATCTTGTAATACTGGAAAATGACTTTTTTGTACGAGTGATTTCATTGTGACACTCCTTTATAGCGTTTTGCCCTCTACTTGCGTTAGAAATACTTCTTTTAGGGCATCTGTACTAAGTTGTTCTAATATTGGTGTGAGGAATCCATTAATAATTAGCCGCTCCGCCATTTCAATAGGAAGACCACGACTCATCAAATAATATAGTTGTTCTTCATCAATTTTACCAATCGCAGCGCCATGACCTGCTTCGACGTCATATTCATCTATTAATAAAAGCGGATTAACTTCTAATTTAGCGTATTTCCCCAGTACAATACCGCGATTAGACTGACGGGCTTTAGATCGTTTCATGTTTTTTTCAATTTTCCCAACACCTTCAAACATTAAACGACTTTCATCATTACTAACTCCATAGTTTTCAATTAAGCCTATCGTCTTTGGAGCTTGGTGAACAACCCATTGTCGGATTTCAAATTCTTGTTTTTGCGAAGTGATGGCAACTGTTTTGACAATGCCGTCTGCGTTTTCCCCACGTAAAAACACATTACTTCTTTCATCAATATTTCCATCACTCAACTGGGCTAGGGTTAAGATGCTTTTCCCGTTACGGAATATGTAGTTATTTCTTCTAATTACACCTTCAACACCAAATTGTAAGTTACTTATTGCAGAGTATGATAACTGAGCATTATCACCAACAATTGAGTTGGAAACAAAGTTGAAATGCCCTTTTTTTGAAACATGGACATATTCAAATAAATTAAGATTACTGTTGTTTTGTAAAATTATGCGAGAGTTATGTGAAACATTAGATTCATCAAATACATAAATTACATGAAGCTGAGCTGAAACAACTATCTTTTCTGGAACACGGATAAAAAGACCACTGTTTACATTATTAATAGCATTTTGAAATAGAGGATCATCTAGTTCATTGTCATTTACAAATTCACTTGCCAAAAACAAATCTAATTGATTTGGGATTAAGTTATCATATGTGTCAATCAATACTTCGTTTGATATATCTTGTAGTTTTTTCATCACAATGTGTCCATTTTTAACTACAAGTACATTTTGTAATGTTTCAAATAAATGATGGATAAATTTAGGCAATTCACGACTGGAAAGAGAAATAGGTTGAAACTGTTTCATTACAAATCAAGCGCTTCTTTAGTCGCGCAAGTTCCTAACACGACTCGTTCATCATTTTGTTCTTCAATAACACGCACGTCATCAATACCTGCCTCTTCTTTTATCCAGTCATACCCTTCTGCATCAATTCGTTGCATTAGTTCGTTACCACCTGTTTTGACAATTCTACCTTTCATCATTACGTGAATTTTATCAGCCGTGATGTGCTCTAATAAACGTTGATAGTGAGTAATTAACAATAAGCCAAGTTCATCAGATTTCATTTTTGTGACATTCTCTCCTACGATTTTGAGCGCATCTACATCAAGACCACTGTCAATTTCATCCAAAATGGCAATCGATGGTTTAAGCATTTTCATCTGTAATATTTCGTTACGTTTTTTCTCACCACCTGAAAAACCTTCGTTTAAGTAACGATGTGGTAGATCGGTATCCATTTTTAGTTCTGCCACAGCTTTATCTATTTCACGAATAAAACGGAAAAGATTAATATTTTTTCCTTCTGGCATTCGCGCATTAACAGCAGTTTTAATAAAATCACTATTTGTAACCCCAGGAACTTCCGCTGGATGTTGCATCGCTAAAAATAATCCAGCACGTGCACGTTCATCTGTTGTCATCGGTAATACGTTTTTTCCATCAAGCGTAATAGAGCCTTTAGTAACTTTATATTTAGGATGCCCCATTATCACGCTCGCAAGGGTTGATTTACCAGTACCATTTGGCCCCATTATGGCGTGTGTTTCTCCACCTTTAATGGTTAAATTAACACCTTTCAATATCTCTTTGCCTTCGACTTCGGCATGTAAATTTTTAATCACTAATTCACTCATCGTTATCACTCCTTGTGTCCTAGATAATAATACTAAAATACTTTTCGTCTTTCCAATAAAACGATACATTTTTTTAAGGTAGGTCGTATATAAACAAATACATTGTGTAGTTTATCATAAAATATATTAATAAAAGAATTTTTCTTATCTTCTTTAGGGTCTTCTCTTTCCAATAAAAATGTGTGACTTCTGTCACACATATTGCATTAATAAAGAAACTAGTTGTTTTGAGCCGATTTCATTTAAGTAAAAACCATCGCTTGTATATTGTTTACACAGTTGGTTGAAATCATTTCGTAAATATTTATGTGCATCAATTAAAGCGATTCCTTTTTGCCTTGCATATTGCCTTAAGTATTGATTTAGAAGTGATACTTCACTGTTGTCAATGCGATCTGTCATAGACGACATTTCACATGAAACAAGAGCTTCGTGAACTGGAAGAATTGTGATTAAATAGATTTTTGTTTTCTTACATCTTAGTTGCACTTCTTCGATAATTGACGCAATGTTTTCAAATACTTCTTTCACGGAATAAGGACCAAATGCAAGGTCATTAGAACCGATAGAAAGAAATAGTGTACTGGGCCGGTAACGAATTGCTCGCCGGTATAAGGTTTGTTTTAACCTATCAGTTGTATCACCAACTACTGAATGATTAAATAGTTTGGGGCCCTTTTCATAATCACTTAAATTAATTTGGGCAAAGACATTATCACCTAGTAAAATGGGATGTCCTTTTTTCACTTCTTTTGAGGTGATTTTTTTTACTGACTTCATATAGTCTTCTTTCGATTGTAACATTTTCTCCCCCTCGAAATTTTCCGTCAAAAATAGTTAGTCAATATTGGATTGTTCCACGTAAAGATTTTTAAATACGCGTTTAACAAGCGTTAAAGCAGACAATGCAAATAATGAAACTGCAATCCCTAAAACAAAATATTGCATGCCAAATGCAATACCAATAATAGCTGTTATCCATAAACTAGACGCAGTTGTGAGACCAACGATTGAGCCATTTGTCTTAATGATTGCGCCCGTTCCTAAAAAGCCGACACCAGCAACAATTTGTGCAATAATACGTTGTCTTTCTGGAACAATTCTAGTTGCAAGATCGGGATTAGTAACGGCCATCTCATTAATCAACGTAATACTATCTTGATACAAACCTTCTTGAATAATCGCCAAAGTTGCAGCACCTAGTGCTACAAGCATATGTGTTGTTAATCCAGCAACTTTGTGTTTACTTTGTCTCTCATATCCAATCATGCCTGAAAAAAGCAGGGTAAGCAATAAACTTTCCATCATGGTCCAAAAATCTAGTGCTGTACTGTCAAACATGAAATCACCACCTTGTTAACATAGTATTATACAACCGCTTACATCTAAAATCAAGGTTTTATGATAAATGGGCTAATTTATAATAAAAAGGTGAAGCATTGCTTCACCTTTTTGACTACTCGATACTGTAATCCATAGCAGCGTAACGTTTGTACATTGCCCAGCGTGCTTTAGCATCATTGAGGTTTTGTTCAAGAAGCATGTCAGCTTTTTCTGGGTTAATGCTTTGTAATTGTGAATAACGTGTTTCGTTGCTGAGGAATTCTTCATAAAGTTCCCATTTAGGTTCTTTACAATCGATTTGGAATGGGTTTTTACCTTTTTCTACTAGACGTGGGTCATAGCGGAATGTTGGCCAATAACCAGATTCTGTTGCCAGTTTTGCTTGATTTTGGGAGTTAATCATACCGCCTTTGATTTGGTGTGCAATACATGGGCTGTATGCAATAATCAAGCTTGGCCCCGGATAAGCTTCTGCTTCACGGATAGCTTTGATAACTTGTTGTTGGCTTGCGCCGTGAGATATTTGAGCAACATAAACATGACCATAACTCATAGCAATTGCGGCAAGATCTTTTTTCTTTCCATCTTTACCAGCTGCAGTGAATTTCGCGATAGAACCGCGAGGCGCAGACTTAGAGGATTGTCCTCCAGTATTGGAGTATACTTCGGTATCTAGAACGAGGATGTTTACGTCATAGCTGTTAGCAATGACATGGTCAAGTCCTCCGTATCCGATATCATACGCCCAACCATCTCCACCGATAATCCAGTTTGATTGTTTGACAATGTAGTTTTTGAGTTCGAGAATTTCTTCAGCGTATTCAGCATCATTTTGTTCTAGAAGCGGAATGAGTTTATTAGCAATTTCAAGTGTCTTATCACCATCGTTTCGATGTTCAATCCACTCTTCGAACAATTTAGCTTCTTCTTCTGTAGCTTTATCCTTATTAGCAATAAAGATGTTTTGTAAACGGTCGCGAATAGTTTCGTTGGCATGATACATACCAAAACCAAACTCAGCATTATCTTCGAATAAGCTGTTTGCCCAAGCAGGTCCGCGTCCGTTATCAGCTACGGTATATGGGGTAGCTGGGAAAGATCCACCATAGATGGAAGAACATCCAGTTGCGTTCGCAATTTGCATCCGTTCACCAAAGAGTTGTGTTAATAGTTTAATATATGGTGTCTCACCACATCCAGAACATGCACCACTAAATTCAAAGAGTGGTTTCGCAAATTGTGAATTCTTCGCATTTGTTTTTGGTACGAGATTGTCTTTGTATGTAACTTCATTGTAGAGGTATTCAGTGTTAGCAATTTCTCCTTTTTCAATCTCTTCTCCAATTGGTGACATTTCAAGTGATTTATTTTTCGAAGGACATACTTCTACGCAAACGCCACAACCTGTACAGTCAAGTGTGCTGATTTGGATTCTGTATTGTAATCCTTCAAGTCCTTTACCTCTTGCATCAAGTGTTTCAAGCCCTTCAGGTGCTTTTTCCATTTCTTCTTCTGTAAGAAGGAATGGACGAATAGCTGCATGCGGACAAGAGAATGCGCATTGGTTACATTGAATACAGTTATCAGCAATCCATTTAGGAACGTAGTCAGCGATACCACGTTTTTCATAAGCTGCAGAACCGTTGTCCATCGTGCCATCTTCACGGCCTTCAAAAGCGCTAACTGGAAGGTCATATCCTTTAATAGCATTTACTTTATCAGCAATGTCGCGAACATATTGTGGACGAGACATGTCTACCTTAGGTTCTGTAACTTCTAAGTCTTTCCACTCTTTCTTGACTTCGATTTCGATTAATCCTGTTCCGCCAAGCTCAATTGCTTTAAAGTTCTTTTCAACAATATCGCGACCTTTACGGCTATACAGTTTGTCTGCATATTTCTTCATTAACTCTTTAGCGCGATCATACGGCATAATTTGTTCATTTAGTGCGAAGAATGCACTTTGCATGATAGTATTTGTGCGTCCTTTGAGGCCAGCTTCTTCTGCTAATTTAACAGCGTTAATGATATATAGTTTGGCTTCTTTTTCAGCTAGTTGTTTCTTAACTTTTGCTGGGAGCATTTCTTCAACTTCCGAAGCAGGTGTTACGGTATTAAGAAGGAATGTTCCACCTTTACGAAGGCCACCAATCATATCATATAAATATAGATAGGAGTCCTTTGAACAAGAAACAAAGTGAGGGTTGTTTACTAGGTATGTAGAACGAATTGGTTTTTTACCAAAACGAAGATGCATACGCGTTACGCCACCGGATTTCTTACTGTCATATGAAGAATATGCTTGTCCGTATAAATCCGTGTTTTCACCGATGATCTTGATGGTGTTTTTAGATGCACCTACTGTACCATCACTTCCTAGCCCAAAGAAGAGTAGTTCAGTTGTATCTTCATTATCAAGTGTGATATCAGCTTCGGGAAGAGATGTGTAATTAACATCATCATTAATACCGATTGTGAAGCGATCTTTTTGTTCTCCTGCTAAGTTGTCATATACCGCGACAATTTGTCCTGGAGTTGTATCTTTAGAAGAAAGACCATATCTTCCACCAAGAATTACAGGAGCGTCCTCTTTACCATAGTAAAGGGATTTAACATCAAGATACAGTGGTTCACCAATTGATCCGCTTTCTTTGGTGCGGTCTAATACAGCGATGCGTTTGACTGATTTAGGCATTGCTTTAAAGAAGTATTCTGCACTGAAAGGACGATAGAGATGTACTGTCAATAAACCTACTTTACGTCCCTTATTTCTTAGATAGTCAACAACTTCTTCAATTGCTTCTGTAACGCTTGCCATCGCAACAATAACGTCAGTAGCTTCTGGATCTCCGTAATAAACAAAAGGTGCATAGTTACGTCCAGTAACTTTACTAATTTCAGCCATGTATTTCGCAACAATGTCTGGTACTTTAGCGTAGAATTTGTCTTGGATTTCACGAGCTTGCATGTATACGTCATCATTTTGTGCAGAACCACGAGTAACAGGTTGAGCACTGTTTAATGCACGTTTACGGAATGCTTTAACAGCGTCGCGGTTGAGTAAACGATCAAACACTTCATAATCCATGACTTCAACTTTATTGATTTCATGAGATGTACGGAAACCATCAAAGAAGTGTAAGAATGGGATACTAGATTCAATCGCAGAAAGATGCGCAACTCCAGCAAGGTCCATAACTTCTTGTACGCTTCCGCTTGAAAGCATCGCAAAGCCAGTTGGGCGAGCAGCCATTACGTCTTGATGATCACCAAAAATACTTAATGCTTGTACAGCGATACTACGTGCAGCGACATGAATTACACCTGGTAAAAGTTCACCAGCAATTTTGTACATGTTGGGCAACTTAAGAAGTAGACCTTGGGATGCAGTGAATGTAGTAGTGAGAGCTCCGGCTTGTAATGAACCATGCACTGTACCAGCAGCACCAGCCTCAGATTGCATCTCAATGACTTTCACAGGCATTCCAAAAAGATTTTTCTTACCTTGGGATGCCCAAAGGTCGACGTGCTCCGCCATTGGGGAAGACGGAGTGATCGGATAGATTCCGGCAACTTCTGTGAATGCATATGCACAATATGCGGCAGCTTGGTTACCGTCCATCGACTGGAACACTTTTTTTGCCATTCGATTACCTCCATATTTTATCCTATTCAATTGAATGGAAATTGTGATTTGTGCCACTCTACATTATAAGACATGGCTTCCGTTTTTACAATGTTTCCGAACACTTTTTTAACTTGGGAAAACACTTACATTTTTACAAATAGTCCCTCATTTCACACAAAAAAGACCGCTAAGCGGTCTATTCAATTTCGTTTAAAAAACGTTCAGCTTTATCAAGATATAAATTAGCGACAAATTTAAAATCAACACCTAAATCAACAGAAAGTCCAATATATTCTTTGTAAAGGGCGACATTGTGCCATTGCAAAGCTTGATAAGCGCGGAAAAAATATAAGCGATTATATTCTTCTAATGATGGCTCGTGTCCTAAATATACTGGTAATAATGCAAGCGCATGATTAAAATCGTTATTTCCAAAACACGCAATGTCATAAAATGGATCATTATTGCCGGTAAATTCCCAATCCATCAAGTATAGTTTTTCCCCTGAAACAACAAAATTACTAATTTGCGAGTCACCATGACAAAGAACTAGGCGAGAAGAATCCATATATTTTGGCACTAGTTGTAACCATTGGTCTTTTAACTTTTTATAACGCATACCATGGTCATGACTAAACTCTTGTAAATAACTCTCATACAGACTAAGACGCGAAAGCGGGTCATAATCATTTACAGCTTTCAAGCCTGAATTATGTATACTTTTTAATACATCAGCTACTTGCTTAAGGTACTGCATGGGATCTTGTTCTGAAAGAGGGTTCCCAGCAATAAATTCAGCTAATTTATGACCGTTTTCTAAATCAAGATATAGAGTTTCATTATTCAAACCAAGTTCAGAAACTATTTCGATGTTTTCCTTTTCAATTTGCCTATCAACAAACTTCTCTGCCTTTTTTCCAGGAATTCGATAAGTGTACTTTTTACCATCAACATCTACAACATAAGTGTAGTTGCTCATCCAACCCATCAAACGATGGAGTACTTGAACTTTCTTTTTGTCAACTTCTAAAATTTGCGATACTGCCTCAGTGATAATTTGTTCATTTGTCATAGCTTTCTCCTCCAAAATAAATAGTTTTGTTGGTATGTCTTGTGAAGCGACGTGCATTTCATAATCCGTAACATTTAACCCTTGGTCCGCAAATACTTCTTCATATGTTTGTAGTATAGCTTCATCAGTATTACATTCTATTGATCGGTGTGCTAATACAACATATTTTGTGTTAGGTCTAACAAGTTGTGACATATTATATGCACTGTCTACATTTGAAAGGTGACCTTTCACGGAATCGATGCGTCTTTTTAAATAGTAAGGTCTTCGTGATGTGTAAAGTAATGTTACATCGTAATTAGACTCAAAAATATACATATCTGCGCCAACTAATAAATCATGATCTCGCTTAGGAAGATATCCAATGTCAGTTGCATATACCAATTTGCTTGTTTCACTTTGTAAAATAAATCCGACCGCATCGCTAGCGTCATGTGACACCG
>CAZZJG010000007.1:573-11950 GCA_964654395.1 uncultured Candidatus Izemoplasmatales bacterium | reverse complement strand
CGAAAACTTTATCATGAGCGTTATTCATTGTATATGAAATACGCTGATCTTGTTATAACGAAAGATACTTACCATGAAGCAACTATTTTATCGCGATTTGAGGTGAAACTGGATGAATATTTTAATTATAAACGGGCCCAACCTAAATCTATTAGGAAAAAGAGAGCCTAAAATCTATGGAACAAAGACCTATAAAGATTTGGTTCGTTATTGCCACTCTCTTTCATTCCTTTATGGAATAACTGTAAAGGTGCGCCAAAGCAATCATGAAGGTGTTTTAATAGATTGGCTACACAAAGCCGATTCCCGTTATCAAGGTGTTGTTTTAAATGCAGGTGCATTGACACATTACTCCTATGCATTATATGATGCAATAAAGGCGATTACTATTCCAGTTGTTGAAGTCCATTTATCAGACATAAAAAACAGAGAACCTTTTAGACACCAATCAGTCATTAGTAATGCATGCATCGAAACAATCACTGGATTAGGTTTTCAAAGCTACGAAGAAGGAATTAAACTACTATTAGAAAAGAGTGACAATAATGATTATCAAAGTAAGTAACAAAGCACTGGAAAGTGATGTTCAACGTCTTAAGAATTATCTTAAATCACAAGGTTTTGAATTACACGAAAGCCTTGGAAAATCACATAGAATCATTGGTGTTGTAGGTGATACTGTCACCTTTGATGCAACGCGACTTTATGCTTACGATTGCGTAGAAAGCGTCGTCAGAGTACAAGAACCTTATAAAAAGGTTAATCGGAAATTTCATCCAGATAATACCGTTATTAAAATAGGCGATATTAATATTGGTGGCGACGAAGTAATCGTCATCGCTGGTCCTTGCAGTGTAGAGTCCTTTGAACAAACCGATATCATCGCTAAAGCAGTGAAAAACGCCGGAGCTACAATTTTAAGAGGTGGTGCTTTTAAACCACGCACGAGTCCTTACTCATTTCAAGGTTTAGGCGTAGAAGGGCTTCGCATTTTACATGAGGTAGGAAAAAAATACCAAATGCCAGTTGTTAGTGAACTTACCTCAATAGAACATATCGATTTATTTTTGAAATACGTAGATATCATCCAAATCGGAGCTCGAAACATGCAAAACTTTCACCTCTTAAAAGCAATTGGAAAAACAAACAAACCTATTTTGCTCAAACGTGGATTCTCCAACACAATCGAGGAATGGTTGATGAGCGCAGAATATATTCTTTCTGAGGGGAATCCAAATGTTATCTTATGTGAAAGAGGTATTCGCACTTTCGAGCCATATACAAGAAATACTCTAGATATTTCAACAATTCCAATTATTAAGAAAGTAAGCCATTTACCAATAATCATAGATCCATCTCACGCCGCCGGCAAATGGGATTATGTTGAAAGCATGTCACTTGCTTCAATTGCAGCAGGCGCAGACGGACTAATGATTGAAGTGCATCATGACCCTGAAAACGCATGGAGTGACGGGGCACAGTCTTTAAAACCAAACAAATTCGAAGAAGCAATGAAAAAAATCGAAATCATTAGTAATACAGTTGGCAGAAAACTCGCAAAACAATAAATTTATTACTGCATTCAAAAAACACATCATATAGTCGCTGTTATTGATGTGTTTTTTTATATAACTAATTATTCCATAGGATCATTCAAAACAATTGTCTGATTCCGATCAGGACCAACACTAAAAAGTGAAATTGGAACTCCAACTAACTCAGATATTCGTTTTAAGTAACATTGTGCTTCTACCGGTAAATCGCTAAATGAAGTTGTTTGTGAGATATCTTCTTGCCAACCTGGTAATGTTTCATAAATCGGCTTACAAGCCATATAATCCTCAATACGTGCAGGAATATAATCTATATTTTGACCATTAACCTCATATCCAATACAAATCTTCAAAACATCAATTCCACTCAAAACGTCAAGTAACATAATTGCTAGCCCAGTAATTCCAGAAACTCTTTTGGCATGACGAAGAACGACCGTATCTAACCACCCAATTCTTCGTGGTCTACCAGTAGTAGTGCCATATTCGTGTCCTGTTTCTCTAATGTATTGTGCAACTTCATTTTCAAACTCTGTCGCAAAAAAACCGCCGCCAACACGCGTGTTGTATGCTTTTGTAACACCTATTATATCTGTAATATACATCGGGGAAACCCCTACATTTAGCGGTACAGAAGAAGCTGTTGGACTAGACGATGTCACAAATGGATAAGTTCCATGTTCAACGCAAAGCATCGACCCTTGTGCTCCTTCGAAAAGAATCTTTTTATCAACCTGAATCATTTGATTAAGTAATAAAGATGTATCAGTAACAAAACGTTTCATAATCATTGCGTATTCTGAATATTCTTCATAAATACGTGATATAGATAATTTCTCATAACCAAACTCATTAAATATTCGATTATAATAATCAATATTGTCAGTTAAAAGCTCTAAAAAAGTTTTTTTGTTTATAAAATCAACAACACGAATCCCAATCCGAGCATATTTATCAAAGTATGCTGGACCAATTCCTTTGTGGGTTGTACCAATTTTTTTATGAGGTGGTTTCATGTCTTCATATAATTTATCTAGAACTTTATGATATGGCAATATAATATGCGCTCTATCACTAATATATAGTCGGTTTAGACTAACTCCAGATTTTTGTAACTTACGGATTTCTTCAACCAAAGCCTTCGGATCAACCACCATCCCGTTTGCCATTATACAAGTTGCATCAGTTCTAAAAATGCCTGATGGTATCAAGTGTAACGCAAATTTTTTACCTTCAAAAACAATAGTATGCCCAGCATTATTTCCTCCTTGATACCTTACAATAACATCCGCTTTATGAGCGAGAAAATCGGTTACTTTACCTTTTCCTTCATCGCCCCATTGCGTCCCAATTACAACAACACCTTTCAAACTGACACCTCCAAAAATAAAAAACCGCCTAGCATTATATATCGATGTTCATGCGAGGCTTTTCCAAAAAAATCATAGCACATAACTGTTATAAGTGTCAATCGCAACTATTTCTAAACAACATAAAAAAGGGCTTTTTAAAGCCCTTCCCAAATTACAATATTTCTAAAAGGTCACAAATAACATGCAAATAAGGTTTTTGTAATTTAATTGTATCAAGGATAATATCAAGTTGCTCATTACGGTATTGAAAACGAATAAATCTACAAATTTCATTTGCTTTAGTGAATAAGTATTCACCATTAATATATTGGGACTTTTCCTTCGACATACGTAAAGTAATATTGTTCTTAATTTCGCGAACTTTTTCAACACCCTTCTCTTTTGCAAGATATTCAAATAGTTTTTCATGCATATACAAATCAAGTTCTTTAGGCGGATCTCCAAAGCGATCTTCAAATTCTGCCCATAGATCTAGTAAATCTTGTTTTGTTTTTATCTTAGCTATTTTTCGATGCATTTCTACTTTTATATCTTCGTTTTCAATATAATTAGAATCAATATATCTGTTAACCTTAAGTTTTAGTTTAGATTCCTGCTTAACATCTAATTCAGGCGCTTTACCACTTTGTTGGTGTTCTACTTCCTCTTTTAACATTTCTAAGTATAAGTCTAGACCGACGCTATCAATAAAACCAGATTGTTCTGTTCCAAGAACATCGCCTGCACCGCGAATTGAAAGGTCACGTAAGGCAATTTTATAACCTGATCCTAATTCTGTAAATTCTTTGATAACTTTCAATCGTTTGATTGCTTCATCATTTAGCCTTTTATTAGCATCATACATGAGATAAGCGTAGGCTATTCTATCACTTCTACCTACGCGCCCCCGAATTTGGTATAATTGTGCTAATCCAAGGCGATCACTATTGTGAATTAAAAGTGTATTCGCATTAGGAATATCAATTCCTGTTTCAATGATGGTTGTTGATACTAACACGTCATACTCGCCATCAATAAATGTTTGAATGACTTCTTCCATTTCTAGCCGTCCCATTCTCCCATGTGCGTGCACAACGCGTGCTGTCGGTACTAAACGGCGAATATGTTGCACCACAACCGAAATATCATCAACTCTATTGTACAAATAAAATACTTGTCCGTTTCTAGCAATTTCTCTTTCAATTGCATCACGAATAATTGCATCTTTTCTTTCTAAGACATACGTTTGAACAGGGAAGCGATTCATAGGCGGAGTTTCTAGTAAACTCATTGATTTTACACCCATAATTGCCATTTGTAAGGTTCTAGGAATTGGAGTTGCAGAAAGAGAAAGAACATCGATGTTTACTTTCATCTCTTTAATCCGTTCTTTATGTTCTACACCAAAGCGTTGTTCCTCGTCAATAATCAGTAATCCCAAATCAGCGAAAACAATATCCTTAGAAAGGAGTCTATGCGTACCGATGACAATATCAACTTCCCCTGAAGCAAGCTTCTTAATTACATCATTTTGAACAGCTGTTGTAACAAACCTATTCATTAATGTAACTTTAATACCAAATTTATCAAATCGCTTTTTAAAGGTATAAAAGTGTTGTCTAGAAAGCACTGTGGTAGGGGCTAAGTATACAACTTGTTTATGGTCGAATACCGCCTTAAAGGCAGCTCTCATCGCAACTTCCGTTTTTCCATATCCAACATCTCCACATAAAAGACGATCCATTGGTTGGTCTTTTTCCATATCGTTATTAATTTCTTGAATTGCTTTTACTTGATCATTTGTAAGAAGATGTGGAAAATCTAACGCAAACTGTTCATGTAAATCTGTGTTTGGACTAAACGCATGCCCTTTTGTTTGTTCGCGCAATGCATATAGTTTTATTAAGTTATCTGCGATATCTTTTACTTTCTTACGAACACGTAATTTGGTTTTTGCCCATTCTGCGCTACCTAATTTATGAATTTTAGGTTTTACACCTTCTGTCCCTACATACTTCCAAATCATATGAATGTTTTCTACCGGGATATAGAGCGTGTCATCTCCTTTGTAGGCAATGTGAATATAGTCATTTGTCATATCACCAACCGTCATTTGTTTAATACCAAGATATCTCCCTATCCCGTGTTCATAATGTACAACGTAATCCCCTTTGCGCAACTGCGCAACGGAAGAAATCTTTTTAGTATCCTTAATCGCAGACTGATATTTCGCGTGTTTATGCTCAACTTGTTTAAATAAATTATCTTCTGTTAAGACAATTAAATTACTTTAAAGTAATTCAAAAGATAGTTTGTTCTCGGTAACTAACACATTAAGTTGTTTAGGTACAATTTCATCAGTATCACGTAAAATATGATAAGGAATCCGTTCATCAAGTAATTCAATAAAATGCTTTAGTTTCGTCTCAGAGTCCAGTGTAATAACAGTTGTAATGTAATTATTGTATTTTTTTAAATCTAAAAACAACATATGGAGATTGTTGTTATAAATCATAGCATCTTTAGCTCTAATGCGCACCATATTACCTTGACGATTTGATTCGTTTAACGTTTCAATATATAATGTGTTTTTGTTATAAATCCTTTCTAATTCAAAAATTAACTCAAAACCAAGTTTAGAGTAATCTTCAGTCGATTCATACCAGTCGCCAAGATCACGAACAATTTCGTGGTATTGATCTAAAACGCGCTCAAAATCCCAAAAAACAACACCATTATTTTCACAATAGTCAGAAAGACTTACTGTCTGATATGGCATAAATGTTTGGTATCTCACTAACTGGTCCACATTATTGTAGTAATTTAATTGTTCTAGCTCATTCATTATTCTATCGATGGATTTAGCGTCATATTCATGTTGTTTCAAAGTGTTTTCTACTTGGTTTTGAATCACTTGGAAATCGCTTTGTTCATAGTAAAACTCATACATTGGAAACAATGTAACTTCTTTTATTTTACGGATAGATCTTTGCGTAGTTAAATCAAATTCACGCATTGATTCAACGCAATCATCAAACCATTCAATTCTTATAGGGTGTACTGAATTGATAGGATAAACATCCAATATACCACCCTTGTAACGAAACTCTCCTTTCGTCTCAACAACGTCACCTCTTCGATACCCTAATGATATTAATCTTTCTAATAGGTGTTTTGTTTGAACTTCTTGGTTAATGGCTAAGGTGATTTTAACTTTGTTCCACTGCTTTAATGGCATAAGACGTTTAACAAAGCCTGTCGTATTAGTCACTACAAGAAGATGCCTTCTACTTAAAAGTGTTTCGATTGCATGAATTCGCTCTAATTTTAATTCATCGCTCATTGCAAGCATTTCTGTTGTCATCAATTCATCTTGTGGAAAAAAAACGACCTTTTGTTCGCCTAGTTGATTTGTCAATAAGTCATATAGTTTTTGAGCTTGATACAAATTTGGTGCAACGACTAATAATTGACTATCTTGTTGTTCAAAAAGATTCATTACTGTCAATAAATTAACGTGTTCGTTACTTCCGAGTAGATGTGTGTTTTGGCCACTGAAAAAATGGTCTCTAACTTGTTTGACAAAAGGTATATTATTCCAATATCGGTACACAGGATTCATCTTTTTCCCTCCACGTGCGTCTAGCGAATCCACCAAAGGAGGGGGGATTCGCTCGTTGATTCCATCATATCATAATCATTGTTCGTTGCAAACAAAAAGCCCTATTGGGCTTTATTGTAATGAGTCATGATAATTGAAAAATCGATATTATCTAAAAACATAGTGATTATTTCTGAAACTATCTTTGATGTTGTTTGAACTTCTTTCAATTGTTCTTTATTAAATGTTCCAAGCACATAACTTTTTGCATCTATGTTTGGATCTTTTCCAATTCCGATTCGCACGCGCTTGATTTCTTCGGTTCCTAAATGTTGGATAATAGAACGGATTCCATTGTGACCTCCTGGCCCACCTTTTTCCCTTAAACGTAAGGAAGTAAATGGTAAATCCATATCATCATAAATAACCAGAAAATCCTCATTATTGAGTTGATAAAACTCTTTTGTAGCCCGAAGGCTTTCCCCTGAAAGATTCATATATGTTTGTGGTTTAACAAGAATAAAATCTTTCGTTTTTACAATTTCTGCTTTAAGCTTTTTGTTTAAGTGGAATTCTTCTCCCTCTTTACTTGCGAAGTAATCTAAGCACATGAATCCAACATTGTGTCTCGTATTACGATATTGTTTGCCAGGATTTCCTAAACCGACAATAACTTTCATATCTACTTCCTTGTTGGTTTGATGACGAGTCTACGGTTTGAACCTTCTCCTTCTGATTCAGTAGTCACGTCTCTCCACTCAGCTAGTTTTGTGTGGATAATTCTTCTCTCATACGCGTTCATCGGTTGAAGTTTTGCCTCTACCTTTGTTTTAGCGACTTGTTTAGCTGTTTTTGTAGCGAGAATTTCTAACTGTCTTTTACGGTTTTCTTTGTATCCACCAATATCGACAAGAACCATGTTTGGATCTTGGGAATAAAGATTCACTAAGTTTCGCACGTAGTATTGAATACTATCAAGTGTTTTTCCGTTTTTACCAATTAATATTGGGTTCTCTTTCGAATGAATAGTAAAATGTGTCTCTTGATCTGATTTACGTCTCATTTCAATATTTGCATCAATTCTCATATCTTTAAACACTTGTTTCAATGTTTCAAAACCTAATTGAACTGGATCCACATTAACGCTTGCTCTAACTTTATATGATTTAACAAGTAACCCGGTTTTTTCCAGTACTTCAATCTCTAGATTATTTGGATTTACTCTTAGAGTTTCCGCAGCTATTTGTTTAGCTCTATCAAGTGTTTTTGTTTCAAACTCATATGTCTTCACAATAATTCACCTCTAGCTGTTCACGATGTTTTTGGATTTCATGTATTTCTTATAAGTTTGTTTCCGATTAATGTATGTTTGGAAGAATTGGAACGCGTTCCCGACAATCCAATACAATGCAATCCCATTATTAGTAATAGCGATTGAAACAAGCATAAACACCATGAAATAAGACATATATTTCATTTGGTTCTGTGTTTGTCTTGCCTGAGGTGTATCAAATTTTTTGTTTTGTAGATAATCAGGTTTCTTAGCAGCATATTTTTGATATCCAAACATCAAAATACCAACTAATACTGAAAGGATGATTTCAGGAAATAGTGATGCAAACGCATTAAAGAAATCCATTGTTTGGAATACACTAAAATCTACTCCACCTTTTAAATCAATTCCAAGAAAAGTATAATTTAGGTCTGAATAGTCACGAATTCCTTCTGCCCCGCCATTAGAAATAGGAACACGTCTTACAACTTGATACATTGCAATAAATATCGGCATTTGTAAAAAAGGTAATAAACATCCTAAAGGGTTAATGTTGTATTTCTTATAAACTTCCATTGTTTCTTGTTGCATTTTTTTCTGAGAAAGTTCATCTGTTCTGCCTTTATATTTTTCTTGAATCTTATTTAGTTCTGGTTGTGCCATCTGCATATTCATAGTCATTGCATTACTCTTAGAATATATTGGCCATCCAATAGAACGAATCAATAGCGTAATAATAACAAGAGACATCCAGTACTGCCCGTTCAATGCCTTCGCAAGGGCATATGTTAAATCCGCAATTTGTGTAATAATCCATTGTAACCAACCCCATCCGCCTTCTGCGCCAATTGGTTGAGTATACATAGATGTGCTATCACTGCTTGAACACGCTGACAGTGTAAAAACAAGCACAAAGGTCAATACGACCAAAAATAAACGTTTGTTGAACTTCATTTTGTCACCTCAATATTTTTTGTTGTTTCATCATAGATTCTAACATTTGCTTCATTTCTTGGTATTCAAGTTCTCCAGCTTTAGGTTTAATAACTAAAAATAAATCTACATCTGGTTTCACAAGATTTTTTGAAAATATATCACGAACTTGTCTTTTAATCTTGTTCCGGCGAACTGCTTTACCAAATTTCTTAGAAATACTTAATGCAAAACGAAAATGATCTTGTTTTAGGTTGTGCAATTTATACAAAACAAAATATTTATTACCAACACTATTTTTTGCTTTGATTATTTTTTCAATCTCAGATCCTTTTTTTACACGAAATTCTTTTTTCATAACTCACCTCACCAAATAAAACCCACCTAAAAAACAATTATTTTTCAGGTGGGTTCAGGTACAATATTCAATTGTTTGTTTATCGTTCATCCGATACGGTGAGTTTCTTTCGCCCTTTTGCACGACGACGAGCAAGAACGAGTCGACCACCTTTGGTCTTCATGCGGGCAAAAAATCCATGTGTTTTAGCGCGTTTACGCTTGTTTGGTTGATATGTGCGTTTGGACACGATCAACACCTCCTACTCCCATAGATAAAAACCATGCTAACATATTATAGCGATATTACTGACTTGTGTCAATACATATATTGTAAAATTTCAAGAACAAGGAAACATGAAATATCTTTATTGTTTTTATATAATTTTCAAACAAAACAATTGCTTTAAAATAATCTAATTTTTTGTTTACAAAAACGTAAAAATTAATTGGTTTAAAAAGTTTTCCACACTGAAAAAAGGCTAGAATTCTAGTTTTTTTATTTTTCGGATGTGGAAATGTGACAATGTGAAAAATGTGTTTTCCACAAATGTGGGAAAGTGCTTTTTTTTCTTTTTTATAGCGAAAAAGAAAGTGTATTAAAAATGTGGAAAACCATATTTTGTCAAAGTTTTCCACATTTTTTGGTAGATAAAATTTCGTTTTTTTCAACATTTATTCATGATATTATTTATTGTAGAAGTGAGAGGTGTTTACATTGGAAAGATATACAAATGTTTGGTTAGACATTAAAGAACAATTGAAAAACGATTTCGATTTACAAGTATATAACGATATTTTTGAACCTGTTTCAACCGTTTTTAAAGTTGCGAACAATTATATTTACTTAGTCGCACCTAATGATTTTGTAAAAAGAAGAATAGAACTACTTTATCTCAACAAAATGAATTATTACCTTGAACCTCATTTTGATGAAATTCACCGCTTTCGTATTATGACAGAACAACAAGCTGCGGATGAACTCGCACATGCCAAAGAATTTTCCGTTAACAAACCCGAAGAACCTACAGATCGGTACCTGCGTGGTAATTTGAATCCAAGTTATACTTTTGATAGTTTTGTCGTTGGAAATTCAAATCGTTTGGCCTATACAAGTGCCATAAAGGTCGCAGACCAACCAGGTATTGTTGCTAACCCTTTATATATTTTCGGTGATGTAGGACTTGGTAAAACTCATTTGATGCAATGTGTTGGTAATTACATCTTAGAGGGTAATATTAACACAAAAGTCTTGTATGTTAAAACTGACCAATTTGTCGAAGAATATGTTCGAATGGCAACAAAAAAGAAATATGAAGAATTTAATGAAAAATATAGAAACGTAGATGTGTTGCTTGTCGATGATATTCAATTTTTATCAGGTAAAGAGCAATCTCAAAACGAATTTTTTAAATTGTTTGAAGTTTTACACGGACAACAAAAACAAATTGTCATTACTAGTGATCGTAGTGCGAGCGAACTAAAAGATATTATGTCAAGACTCACATCTCGTTTTGAATGGGGCGTTACTGTAGATATTAACCGTCCTGATTTAGAACACAGAATTAAGATTTTGCAGAAAAAACTACTCGCAGAAACTAGTAATCCTGATTTAATCCCTTCAGATGTTATTGAATATATCGCAAGTGTTTTTGATAATAATGTTCGTGAATTAGAAGGAGCAATGAAACGCGTGTTGTTTTATTGTACAGCATTCAATTATGATTTCACTGTTAAAAACGCAGAACTAGCCCTAGAAAGTTTAATTAAACCTAAATTAAACGACAGTAAGCCTGTGGAAAATCATATTCGTAACTTAATGTCTATTGTGGCAGATTATTATCGTATTTCAACAAGTGAATTGGTTGGTAAAAAACGTACAACTAAATATGTTTTTCCTAGACAAGTTGCTATGTACCTAATAAAAACAATGTACGATTTACCATATAAAAAAATAGGTTTGTTTTTTAGTAATCGAGATCACTCCACAGTTATGCATTCCGTTGAAAAAATTACAAATGAAATCGAAATGGACTATAATGTAAAAAAAGATGTGGAAAAACTAAAAACAAAATGTGGACAAAACCTATAAAAAAAACACACTTAAATTGCGTTTTATGATATAATATAGGTGGAATTTAGTTGTTTTTCCACGTTTCCACACACACTAATAACAATCAATAATTCTTTTATGAATACTTTTTAAGAGGTGAGATTATGAACTTCCAAATCAACAAAGACACATTGTTAAGTCATTTAATTATTGCACAAAAAGCAATGTCAAACAAAACACCAAATCCTGCATTACAAGGGATTAAATTAGATGTTC
>CAZZJG010000007.1:0-563 GCA_964654395.1 uncultured Candidatus Izemoplasmatales bacterium | reverse complement strand
GATGTTCTTGATGATCAATTAATCCTAACAACAAGTAATTCGGATATTGCGATTCAGATTATTTTAAAAGATCCTAGTTTAACAGTGCAGGAAAAAGGTTCTGTTTTAATACCTGGAAGATATTTTGTTGAAATTATAAAAAAATTAGATGGTTTGAAAGTTCAATTGTCTGCAGGGGCAGATAATATGTTACATATCGAAGCAGATCGATCTGATATCACTCTAAACATGATGGATTTGGAAGATTATCCAAAATTACAATTCGCAGAAAAAGTTAAATTTGTTACTATTAATGTTCGTGTATTAAAAACAATTATCCGTCAAACAGCATTTGCAGCTTCATCAATTGAAAACAGACCAATATTAACAGGTGTTAACTTTAAAATTGACGGAAACAAATTAACTGCCGTGGCGACTGATAGTTACCGTTTAAGCCAAAAAGAAATTGAACTTGTTGATACCTATGAACCTATAAATATCATTATTCCTGGAAGAAGTTTGGAAGAATTAATTAAAATACTGGAAAACAACAATGAAAATGTTGAAATGCACTTTGATCACTC
>CAZZJG010000006.1:0-12974 GCA_964654395.1 uncultured Candidatus Izemoplasmatales bacterium | reverse complement strand
TATCGAAGGTTTTCCGCCTGACAAAATAGCTAAAATGTCAGATGGACGTTCTGTTATTGTAAGAGACGATGTATAAGGACCGATATTACAATATCGCTTACTTGATGGAAAACCAACATTCTTCTCGTCAAATTTGACACAAAAACAACTAACAAACTTATTTATCACAAATAATCAAACTGCGGAGAAGATGAAAGCGGCGCGCATCGAAGCGCGTATTAAGTCGCTTTCCGATGAAATCCGTGTGTAAAAGCATATGACAATCGCCTTAACTAGAGTATAATGATACTATCAACGAAGAAGAGGATATGATGTTACGCCAATCATGACTTCGAGCGAGGCGGGATGGTGAGAGCCGCTAGTATGACCGTAACATTACCACCTCGGAGTTGGACTCGAAAGAGCTTCCGTTTGCCAGCGTTATATGGCTTAGAGTGCCCGGTAAAACGGGAAACAAGGTGGTACCACGGAATATTTCGTCCTTGCACACGCAAGGGCGTTTTTATTTTCACCGTAGAAGGAGGAATTATGATGATTGAGATTACCTTTCCTGATGGATCGAAGAAACAGTTTTCAAAAGGGATTACCCCTGAACAAATTGCTGCTAGTATTTCTAAAAGTTTACAAAAGAAAAGTGTTGCGGCTATTGTAAATGATGAGCTTTATGATTTAAACAGACCAATTGAACAAGACGCCTCTGTTCACTTAATAACAAAACAAGATAAAAAGGCGTATGAAGTTCTTAATCATAGCGCAGCGCACTTACTTGCCCAAGCTGTTAAACGTTTATACCCTAACGCTACATTTGGTGTTGGCCCAGCGATTAGAGAAGGGTTTTATTATGACATTGACGCTGATGAAATAATCAAAGAAGAAGATTTAAAACGTATTGAACAAACGATGCACCAAATTGTTAAGGAAAATACTCCTATTGTCCGTAAAGAAGTTACAAGAGAAGAAGCTTTGAAACTATTTGCCCACGATAAATATAAAACAGAGTTAATTAAGGAATTACCTGAAGATGAAATCATTAGTCTATATTACCAAGGTGAATTTGTTGATTTGTGTCGAGGTGGGCATATTGGAAATACTGGTAATATTAAGTTCTTTAAACTGCTTTCGCTAGCCGGTGCTTACTGGCGTGGTGATTCTTCTCGCAAGCAACTGCAACGTATTTACGGGACAGCGTGGTTTACACAAGAAGACTTAAAAAGACATTTAAAAGAACTAGAAGAACGCAAAGAAAGAGACCACAGAAAACTAGGAAAAGAGCTTCGCATATTTGAACTCACTGAAGAAGCTGGTAAAGGACTGGCGCTTTGGCTTCCTAATGGTTATACAGTTCGTAAGATTTTAGAAGATTATGTCTATCGTTTAGAACGAAGAGCAGGTTACAAACATGTTTCTACGCCCATTCTTGGAACAAAACAGTTATATGAAATATCAGGTCACTGGTCCCATTATCGTGACAACATGTTCCCAGTAATGGAAAGAGACAACGAAGTGTTTGTGCTACGCCCCATGAGTTGCCCTCACCACATGCTTGTATATAAAAGTGAACTTAGAAGTTACAGAGACCTTCCTATTCGTTATGCTGAAATTGTAACACAACACCGTTATGAAGCTTCTGGAGCTCTTTCTGGCTTAGAGCGTGTTCGTGCCATGACACTAACTGACGCTCATCTATTTGTTAGGGAAGATCAAATAAAAGAAGAAGTTCTTGCGGCTTATCGTTTAATTCAACGTGCAATTGATGATTTAGGTTTAGAAGTTGAATACGTAGAATTAGCACTTCGTGATGAAGAAAAAGGTAAATTCCACGATAACGCAACTCTTTGGGATTACGCAGAAAAAATGCTCAGAAGTGTACTTGATGAAGAAGGAATTGAATACACTGAAATGAAGGGTGAAGCCGCTTTTTATGGCCCCAAAATTGACTTTCAAGTAAGAACAGCTGTTGGTCATATCATCACAATGAGTACTGTGCAACTAGACTTCTTGCTACCTGAAAGGTTTGATTTAACATATATTGGCAAAGATGGCGAAAAACACAGACCTGTTGTTATTCATAGGGGACTAATCTCGACTTGGGAAAGACTCATGAGTATTCTGTTAGAACAATACAAAGGTGCTTTCCCAACATGGCTTGCGCCTGTTCAAATTAAACTAATCCCAGTAAATAATGATGCACATGAACAATATGTAAAGGACTTAAATGAACAACTGCTCGATGAAGATTTCCGTGTAGAAATGGACTTTAAAGAGGAAAAATTATCCTATAAGATTCGTGATGCACAAGTTAAAAAAATTCCTTATCAAGTAGTTATTGGTGATAAAGAAGTACGGGAAGGATTAGTTACTTATCGTCGCTATGGGGAAAATAAACAGGTCACGACGACAGTGGATGAATTTATTAAAATAGTCCAGTTAGATGTTTTGTCAAAAGGAAAACAAAATTAAAATAAACAGATTCTTTCAAATGATGAAAGAGTCTGTTTTACTTTGTAAATAGAAGTTAGAAATTGTTTTTTGGGTCAATATAAATTGTCTTTTGTTTTTTGTAACGGACAAAACTTCCTACTTTTCCTGGTATCTTTTTTACATACTTAACGAGCGTATAATCAACAGGTACGCTTGATGAGTGTCTTGCCTTAGAAAAGTAGGCGGCAAGATTTGCGGCATACCGAAGGGTGCTTTCGGGCAAAGGAGAAGAACCTTTGATAATAACGTGCGCCCCAGGTAAATTTTGTACGTGCAACCAAAGGTCATTCGGTTTTGCGTAGTGATGTGTTAAATATTCATTTTGCATGTTATTTTTACCTAAAAGTACACTATAGCCATCTGGGCTAGTAAATTCGGTGATATTTGGTTTTTTGTTTTTTCTTTTCTGCCTCGCGCCAGAAAGATATCTTTTTTCGATTAGTTCTTCTCTAATTTCCGAAATATCATTGTATGTAGCGTATTCGAGTTGATTTTCCAGTTCAATAAAATATGCAAGTGTTTCTTTGGCCTCTTTGATTTGCATAGTAAGGTGGGGAATAGAATTTTTGATTTTTCGGTATTGTTTAAATTTTAACGCTGCGTTTTGACTTGGCGTTAAAAGTGGATTGAGCGATATTGTGATGTTTTTGTTAGTGTAATAGTTAAGAGTTTCTAAGCGACTTTGCCCTTTTTGGATTTGATACATATTTGCTTGAATAATCTCACCTTCAAGCCGATATTGCTGCATTTTATCTGTGCTTTGTAACTGGGTTTGAAGTTTATCAATCTTATTGAGATTTCTTTGTATTCTATTTTTAATAAACGTTTTAAGGTCTTTTGCGAACTGCGCTGTTTGGTCTAGTCGTTCACGGTCATAAAAGTATGCATCAAGTAGCTCGTTAACACTATTATAATAGAAGCGTTTTCCAGTAATGTGGGTTAAATCGGTGTGATAGAAGTATTCTTTTTCGCCTTTAATCCATACAGGTTGTTTATTGTTTCGTAAATCTAATACAGATTGTAATAAAGGTGTTTTTTGTTCGTAGCGATATACAACTTCTTTTGCGGCTATTGGAGAAAATCCCATTAAAGTATTCATGATAGTTTTATCAGATACATGTGAAAGTTGTTCAAGTTCGTGAGTTAGTTTGTCGTAATTGGTGGGATCTATTTTGTTTGTTTGTGGTAGTATATATTTAGCTTTAGGGTAAATTGTACGCGTCATTTCTTCGAATCCAACACTTCTTTTTAAAGCGTCCAGAATTACGCCAGATTGATCGGTTAGTATAATATTGGCGTATTTACCCATGAGTTCAATAATTAAATTTTTAGTAGTAATATCTCCCATTTCGTTTCGTTTGTCAATCTGTAAATAAATAATGCGGTCATTTTTAATTTGAAAGATGTTGCGGATTATACCACCTTCTAAGTGTTTACGTAAAAACATACCGAAAGCAGGGGGGGTTTTTGGCACTTCGAAATGTTTTTTCGATAGATACATTCTAGCATAGCGAGGTGATGCAGAAAGTAATAAAACGTGTTTTTCTTTTCGATTATGAACATGAAATAAAAGGTCGAATCGAGAAAGCTGATAAATCTTTCGGATTCGCCCGTCTTTTAAGTACTTTGTCCATTCTATTGTCAAATGATGGATGAGATTTCCGTCAATACTCATATGAATCACCACTTATTATTATAGCACAGCTGAAAAAAAAGTGGAAAAAAGCGTATACAAAACTTTTCTTTTTCGATAAATGGTGTTATGATATGTAATAATCCATCATGGGAAATAACAGACCATTCCAACGGAGAGGAGGGAACCATTTGAAACTCAATGAACGTGGGTTGTTAATTGTGTTAAGCGGGCCCTCCGGTGTTGGGAAGGGAACCGTTCGAAAAGCACTTTTCGAGTTAGAAGGACATGATTTAGTTTATTCTGTTTCGATGACAACACGTCCTCCTAGAGAGGGAGAAGTAGATGGAGAAGATTACTACTTTGTATCTAGAGAAGAGTTTGAAGAGCGAATTAGGCAAGATCAATTTTTAGAATATGCGGAATTTGTCGGAAATTATTATGGTACCCCTAAAGATAAAGTTGAAGAGTTTTTGAAAATGGGGAAAGAAGTAGTTCTTGAAATTGAAGTTCAAGGTGCGAATCAAGTTCGTGAGAAAGCGCCTGATGGTGTTTTTGTTTTCATCGCACCCCCTTCTAAAGAAGCTCTGTATCGCCGCCTTATCCGGCGCGGGACTGAAGATCCTAATACCATCCGTCAGCGAATGGAAAAAGCAGAACGAGAGTTTCCCATGGCCCATATGTATGATTATATTGTAGTGAATGATGAAGTGATGAATGCTGCCGATCGTATTTTGGCAATCATTCGCGCTGAACACGCAAAAACAGAACGAGCAATCTATAAATACCAACAGCTCTTGGAGGTGGAATAATGAAAAATAAAGATGGATTACGTTACCCGTCTATTGACCGTTTACTTGAAAAAATTGATTCAAAGTACAAACTTGCATATGCATCTGCGAAACGTGCCAAACAAATAAAAGAAAAAGATGACAGCGTCATTGATGCGAAATGTAGTAAACCTGTTGGCATAGCGCTGGAAGAAATTTTGGAAGATAAAATTAAAATCGAATTTGATGCGAAATTATAAAAGAGGGCACGCTCTCTTTTTTTACGCTTACACGTCCATAGACTATGGTTGTGTGTTATAATGAATAAGGAACTTAGCGACATGGAGTGACACCGATGAATAAAGAATTTTCGAATCTATTAAGTGTATTAAACCTAGACAAGATGAAAGACCGATTTGATGGTACGTTAAATAGCGTGCACGTTGATGAGGACAATCATGTCTGGGTATTTGATATGAGTTTTCCTACAGTCCTTCCTGTATCGGATTTTATAATGTTGGAAAAGGCTGTTGAACAATTTTCAAAAAGCAATCCTTCTTTAAAACGAGCATGTTTAAGTATTACATATGATAGTGTTGATTTTACGCAAGTAGAAGAGTACTATAACTATACTTTGTCCTGTCTTGCATCAAAACGTCCTAGATTTAACGCTATTATCGATTTTGATATTGAACAACAAGGTGAAAACATCACGCTTGTATGCCCAAAAGATGCGGTATTTGTGGATGAGTTACTAGCGGAAATCAAAGAAGAAATGAAGCGCATTGGGCTTGATGTAACGTTGTCGAAACGTTTTTGCGCCAAAGCACCACTTATATCAGATCATATCACTCGCCAAAGTGAGCATTTTCAAAATACAGTATCACAAAAAACAGAGGCTAGAGCAGATGAAGTAGTGTTTGTTCCTTTTGAGAATAAAACTATTCGTAATGTCCAACATAAAATATCTGATATTCCTGTGACAGAACTAGGTCTCATTGAATATAAAAGTATGAACCAAAATACTATGTTTAGTTTTGAAGGAGAAATTTCGAAAGTAGAATATCGTTTATTAAGTAATGGTAATCATTTATATACTTTTATTGTCAGTGATGAAATAGATAGTGTATATGTTAAAAAATTTGTGCGGAACGCATCAGAAAAAGAATATATGGATAAATGCAAAGTAGGGATGCTTTGCCGAGTGAAAGGAAACGCTGCATTTGACACTTTCTCTGACGAAGTGAGTGTAACTGCTTTAACATTTGTGCGCTCCAATATTGTAAAACCAAAAGATGCGCGTCATGATTTTGAAGAGGAAAAACGAGTCGAGTTTCGCCTGCATAGTAAAATGTCAACGATGGATGGAATAACATCAGTTTCGGAATACGTTAACACCGCAAAAAGGTGGGGGCATAAAGCGATTGCTATTACCGATCGCGGTAATGTTCAAGCATTTCCGGAAATGTATAAAGCGACAAAAGACAGATCTATCAAACCAATTTATGGTGTGGAGTTTTCTTTTATCGATGAAGCTGATTTAGAGATAGTTAAAAACCCTATCGATATAAAACTAACTGACGCGGTGTATACTGTTTTTGATATTGAGACGACAGGTCTTTCTGTCAATTACGATAAAATAATTGAAATTAGCGCTGTAAAAGTAAAACACAATCAAGTTATCGCCCAGTATGATACGTTCATTAATCCAGGGCAAGCTTTATCACCACTTACTACTAAACTAACATCTATCACTAACGCCGATGTCGCAAACGCGCCAAGCATTGAAGAAGTAATTCCACAGTTTAAAGAATTCATTAAAGGCACCGTTATGGTTGCGCATAACGCGCATTTTGATATGGGATTTTTGTACAAAGCGTTGAAGGATGTAGGTCTATATGAAGGATTACTACCTACAATTGACACTTTGTCAATTGCCCGTGTTTTTTACGGCAATCACTTAAACCGTTTCAATTTAAAGGCCGTAGCTAAACATTTTAAAGTCGATCTTGTTCAGCATCATAGAGCTACATATGATACAAGTGCGACGATGGAAATCTTTTTACATATGTTAAGGGACGCAAGAGAACGGGGCATTCGCAATCTTCATGATTGGAATACGCTCGCGCTTGAATCTGATGGATATCGTTACGCAATTGGGAGAAAAATTACTTTGTTAGTCAAAAACCAACAAGGTCTTAAAAATCTATACGAAATAGTAAGTGACGCCAATACAACCCATTTTTACAAGGAACCGAGGTTATTAAAAAGCGTCCTTGACCGCTACCGTGAAAATTTGCTTGTTGGTAGCGGTTGTATGGATAGTTATTTCTTTGAAGTTGCTATGAACAAAGAAGAGGAAGAATTAATTAAACTAGCTAAATATTATGATTATTTAGAAATTCAACCACCATCTGATTTTGATCATTTAGAAAGAGAAACAGAAGATATCCGTTCGCGACTTATTGATACTTTCTTGAAAATTATTCGCATTGGGAAAGAACTTGGCAAACCTGTTATCGCCAGTGGAGATGTCTATCATTTACTTCCCTCAGAAAGTAGATATCGTGAAATTTACGTAATGTCACCACTTGTTGGTGGGGGAATGCATCCACTTTCTCGATATAACAAAATACCATCACAATACTTTAGAACAACACAAGAAATGCTTGAAGAATTCGCTTTTCTTGATGAAGCGACAAGAAGAGAGGTTGTCGTAGAGGCGCCTTTAAAACTAGCTGATTCCATTGATTTTGTTAAGGCTTTTAGCTCGGAATTATATGCACCCAGTGATGATTTCCTTGCGCTTGAAGGAATTCCGTCAATACAGAACAAATTGATTCAAATGGTTCATGACAAGAGTCATCAAATATATGGCGACAAGCTTCCCGCGATAGTGGAAGAACGTATATCAAAAGAGATTCGCTCGATTACCGAAAACAAGTTTTCTACGGTTTACTACATTTCACATTTACTAGTTAAAAAGTCACTTGATGAAGGTTATCTTGTTGGTTCACGCGGTAGCGTTGGCTCCAGTCTTGTCGCAACTATGATGAATATTACGGAAGTTAATCCGCTTCCGCCGCATTATGTTTGTCCAAAATGTAAGTTCTCTAGTTTTAAAATGACAGAACGTGAGAAAATTAAATATGGCGTTAGAGAAAACGAAGAACATCTTCAAGTTTTACTCGATCAACATGAAACAGGATTTGATTTACCTGATCAAAATTGCCCCGTTTGCGGTGAAGTGTTAAAGAAAGATGGACACTCTATACCTTTTGAAACCTTTTTAGGATTCAAAGGAGATAAAGTACCGGATATTGATTTAAACTTCTCTGGCGACTACCAGCCTGTAGTACATGAGTATATTAGACAAATATTTGGTGTAAACCGTGCTTTTCGCGCCGGAACGATTTCAACAGTGGCAGAAAAAACAGCGTTTGGATATGTTAGGGGATACCTTGAGAAAAAGGGAAAAACAATGCGTAAAGCAGAAATGGAGCGTATCGCTCATCATATTACCGGAGTCAAACGAACAACAGGACAACACCCAGGTGGAATAGTTGTTGTACCAGGATACAAAGACATTACAGATGTAACGCCAGTCCAGTACCCTTCGGATGATATTACATCATCTTGGAGAACGACGCATTTTGACTATCATAGTTTTGAAGATAACCTATTTAAACTTGATGTACTTGGACACGATGACCCAACAATGATTCGTTATCTTATGGACTACGTTAAAGCACATCCACTTGAGTTTCCTTTTACCGATGCAAGAGATATTCCTTTAGATGATAAAAATGTTTACAGCATGCTTTCATCTACAGAATCAATTGGACTTAGTAGTGATGATATTAACAGTGAAGTCGCTAGTTTTGGTATTCCGGAAATGGGAACGAGTTTTGTCCGTGAAATGTTAAAGGATTCAAGACCGCAAACTTTCGCGGAAATTGTTAAAATTTCAGGACTTTCTCATGGCACAGATGTATGGTTAAATAACGCGAAAGATTTAGTAACTGGGAAAACGCCTTTTGGTAAAATTCGTTTTCATGATGTCATTGGTTGTCGTGATGATATCATGGTATATTTGATTCAAAACAAAATGGAAGAAGCTACGGCATTTGAAATTTCCGAATTTATCCGTAAAGGAAAAGCTGCGAAAAACCCAGACCAATGGGAAGGTTATAAAATGATTATGAAACAACATAAAATTCCTGATTGGTACATATGGTCATGTGGTCAAATCAAATATATGTTTCCGAAAGCGCACGCAACGGCGTATGTTATGATGGCACTACGGATTGCTTGGTTTAAATATTATAAACCCATTGTTTTTTACAGTGCATACTTCTCGAAACGCGTTTCTGATTATGATGTTCATGCGTTTTTAGCAGGAGAGTACGGAATTAGAAAGAAAATGGAAGAAATTTCAAGTAAAGGAAATCAAGCTAGTGATACAGAAAAAAGATTATATACTGTTTTGGAAATAGCGCTTGAAATGGTGAAACGTGGGTTTGGCTTTTTACCCATTGACCTTAATAAATCCGCAGCGACAGATTTCTTGATTAGTGAAGATAAAATGCATCTCGTTTTACCCTTTATAACTGTTGATGGACTGGGAGCTAAAGTGGCTAAATCAATTGTAAAAGCACGAGAAGAGGCGCCTTTCAAGTCAAAAGATGATGTCAAAAGACGTACGAACTTATCGAAAACACTATTTACAAAATTAGAGATGCTTGATGTGTTTAAAGATCTTCCTGATAACTCGCAATTGAATTTATTTGAACTTTAAAAGGAGGTATTTAAATGATTTTTCGTAGTACAAATCCAGTCTTTAGTCAAGTTTCCCGCAACGTGAAAGATACAACTGACCCGGCAACAATAAGAGATGAAGTGACCTATGGTGGTGTAGCAGTAAAAACGTTATATTTACTTCTTATTATCATGACAAGCGCATGGTTCGCTGCTTCGCGTTTTATTGTCAGCGCTAACGCTACTAGTATAATTTCTTGGTTAATTGTATTACCAATAATAGGAATCGTAATGATTATTTTAACAAACGTTGTACCAAGTCTTGCATTTTTCACCACGAGCATCTACGCTGTAGTTGAAGGAGCATTCATCGGTGTTATTTCTACTTTCTTTGCGCTTGCTTACGGCAGCACAATTGTAGAAACTGCTTTGATGGGGACGTTTGGCGTGTTAATGGGTATGTTAGTATTGTATGCGACGGGGATGATTGTTGTGGGAGATTTTTTCCGTCGGCTTATGTATTCATTATTAATGGGACTTGTTTTCACGAGCTTTATTCTGATTCTATTTTTGCTTTTTGGTGGTGGGATCAGTGAAAATCTATATTTTGGTATTGTGTTAATTAGTGTTGTTGTAAGTTCACTATATCTATTAATTGATTTTGATAACGTAACTAACCTTGTGCATATGGGGGCTCCAAAACAATATGAATGGGTTTTATCACTTGGCCTAGTTGTGACTATTGTTTGGCTTTATATTGAATTGCTTCGCTTCTTGGCAATTTTTGCAAGAAGAGATTAATCTTTGTTCTACTTGCATTCGCAAAGATTGTTGTATATAATAACATTTGAAATCGTTGAAGCAGGAGTAGTATGCGCAAATGCGACCTGCCAGAGAGTGGCGCATTTTGGTGCAAGCGCCTTAGGAAGCTAACGCAGAATTCACCTGTTGAGAGATGCTAATCCCATCCGCTAACCAGCGTTAACGGCAAGAGTGCCCGTATATACGGGAAAAAAGGTGGTACCACGGACTATTATAGTTCGTCCTTGTTAGGACGGACTATTTTTATTTGAAAGGAGCAGTATCATGGAATTAAAAGAACGATTAGATCTACTGAAAAAACAAGCTATTAATGATCTTTCTAATGTTCGTGAGATGCATGAAGTTAACGATATTAAAGCTCGTTATCTTGGAAAAAAAGGTCCATTATCTGAGCTTATGTCAATGATGAAAACACTTCCTAATGAAGAAAAACCTTTGTTTGGAAAAGCTGTAAATGAAGTCAAACAAGTTATTGAAGCAAAGGTCAAAGAAGCGCGAGAAAGACTGAAAAAAGCCCAAATTGAAGAAGAACTAAAAAAACAAACCATTGACGTAACTCTCCCTGGGACAAAGTTTCACATTGGTGACATTCATCCTCTTACAGGGATTGTTTCACAGCTAGAAGATCTCATGATTGGGATGGGCTATTCCGTAATGGAAGGCCCAGAAGTTGAAGAAGATTTATATAATTTTGAAAAGCTAAATCTTCCGAAAGACCATCCAGCACGTGATATGCAAGATACATTCTATATTACCGATAATACCTTATTAAGAACACATACATCTCCAGTACAAGTTCGCACAATGCTTGCTAGTGGTGGCACAAAACCAATTAAGATTATTTGCCCTGGAAAAGTATATCGAAGAGATGATGATGACGCGACGCATAGCCATCAATTTATGCAAATTGAAGGTTTAGTTGTTGATACTGATGTAACTATGGCTGATTTGAAAGGAACACTGCTAGAAATTGCACATAATATATTTGGTAAGGATCGTAAGATTAGGCTTAGACCTTCCTACTTCCCCTTTACCGAGCCTTCAGTGGAAGTAGATGTTAGTTGTCATAACTGTAATGGTGAAGGTTGTCATATTTGTAAACAAACTGGTTGGATTGAAGTTCTTGGCGCTGGTATGGTCCATAATAATGTTTTAGAAGCTTCAGGATATGATTCAAATAAATATAAAGGGTTTGCTTTCGGTATTGGTGTAGAAAGGATTGCGATGCTTAAATATGGCATAAATGATATTCGTCTTTTCTATACCAATGATATCCGGTTTAACCGTCAGTTTAAGTCATGAAAAATAAACTAGTATTAGTTATCAATGGAGCGGGAACAAACGGAAGTGAGTTAAAGCACCTTGTCAAAAATCTTCGTACAAACGAGAGTTATTTTGTCTTTTATCCTGGCATTATGCCGGGGGCGTTTGTGGGAGACTATTTTCCAAAAGCTACTACTAAGGATTTTATTCGCTTCATTGATTCCATGATGGAACTTGCGCGGGAGTCAAACTTTGAAAAAGTTTATGTAATTGGTTATAGCCTTGGAGCTTCCACTGCTTCCATATTGTCTGCGAAATGTGAAAAGGTAGATAAGTTAGTTCTTATTGCGCCAATTATTAAAAATCCCAACTACCGTAAATTTACCAAGGGACTCGCTGAGTCGCTTGCTTCACCGAAACATTTAACTAGAATACAACGCGTTTTTTATGGTGAATTTATTCGCCGCTTTATGAAAATACCAAAATGGTACGTCTTACATCTTCAGCTTTATTTAAATTACACCAAACGTTACCTAAAAATGATTCATAAACCAACTTTGGTTATTGAAACATTGATGGATGAACTAGTTAAAAAGAAATCAATTGATTTAATTGAACGAAACATGAAACATGATATGTTTGTTCGTTATCCTGTAAGGTCAAGTCATTTTCTCTTTTTTGATAGATCAGTGCGGGATGAGGTCACAAGAGTCATCGTTCAGTTTTTAGAGGAGGAATTCGCATGAAAGTAAGCATTCGTCATTTAAAAGAATTTGTCGATTTTCAAGTTACAACTCAGGAATTAGCCCAGCAATTTAATCTTCATAGCGCTGAGGTAGAAGATGCTTATCGGTTAGTTGATATTGATCAATTAACAGTTGGTTATGTCAAAGAGCGCAAATCACACCCGAATGCTGATAAACTATCGGTATGTGAAGTAGATTTGGGAGATGAAACAGCGCAAATTGTTTGTGGTGCTCCAAATGTAAAAGCAGGACAGAAGGTTATTGTATCTAAAGTTGGCGCAAAATTACCTGGATTGACTATTAAAAAAGCTAAAATACGCGGGGTTGAATCAAATGGGATGATTTGTTCACTCGTTGAACTCGGAATTGATAAAAAGTTTGTCGATGCTTCAGGGATACACGTCATTAACGAAGATTGTAATCCAGGAGATGATCCCCTCACAGTATTAAGTTTAGATGACGAAGTTATCAGTCTTGATCTTACGCCAAATCGCGCTGATT
>CAZZJG010000005.1:0-13211 GCA_964654395.1 uncultured Candidatus Izemoplasmatales bacterium | reverse complement strand
TTGAAGGTGTTTACTTCATTAAACTGTTGGTTGAACTTTGGATTAGTGATAAAGCACCGAAAGTACGTATATCTTGTCAATTTGCTTTGATTGCGGTACTTGTAGGGCTTGTGCTTATTGCACTAGGTTTGTACTGGCAACCTGTTGAACAGTTCGTTGATCTATATTTATACCTGAGAGGAGGATGGTTTTGATGCCTGCTATTGAAGCGTTGTTGCTGATTATTTTAGCTGGTGGATTGTTGACTTATCTTGTGTCTCGTTTAAATAAGACACTTGGAATGGTGCTAACCATCCTTGTTAGTGGGTTTGCCTTCATCAGCGTTGCTTCCTATGCCCAGGGAGCAGGTACTGAATTTTGGAATTTACCTTTACCTTCTATTTTGACATTTGAATTAACGGATACAGGATTGTTTTTCGCTGTTATCGTAACATTCGTATTCTTTATGGTTTCATTCTTTAATCCGTATTATGTTTCAAAACTTCGTTATCCATCGGCATATGGGATGTTGTTCCTCTTTGCACTTGCAGGGTCCATCGGTGTGTTTATGACTGATAACATGCTTGCTCTATTCTTCTTTTTTGAACTTGTAGTTTGGTCTAGTATGTTCCTCATTCCGATGAGTGGAGCGAAAAAGCCAGTTTCTTGGTATTACGGGTTTAGCGCTTTAGGAAGTTTCAGTTTACTTGTCGCTTTATTACTTATTTATGGTGAGAGTGGAAGCTTTGATTTATATACTTCCCTTAATGCTGTTTCTGGTGTTACCGCTGGCTTTGTTTATACCTTGTTAGTTATTGCAGGGTTATCAAAACTTGGTGGATTCCCTGTTCATATTTGGCTTCCACGTGTACTAGGACAGTCACCAGATCCAGTTACTTCCGTATTTAGCGGTGGTTTAGAAAAAATGGGGGCTTTTGTTTCTTTTCTCGTGTTAGTTCGCCTTACACCTATTGGTACAATGATTGATGCGACAGGTCTTACAGTTGCCCAATACGTGGTGGCTACCTTAGGTGCGTTATCAATTGTATTTGGTACTTTGATGGCTATTAAACAAGACGACGCAAAGAAACTGCTTGCTTATTCATCTATGAGTAATGGTGGATACATCGTACTTGCATTTTCCATTATGTCAACTATGTCAGTGGCTGGAGGATTATATCATGTAATGGCGCACGCGCTAGCTTCTGCAGCTGCATATCTAGCTATTGGCGCTGTTAATCGCCAAACGGGAACTACAAAAATGTCAGAACTTGGCGGTATGATTCATAAGATGCCACTTAGTTATCTAGTCTACCTAATTGCCATTATATCAATGGCCGGAATTCCGCCGATGGGTGGTTTCATTAGCAAATGGCTTATTTATCAAGCATTAATCGGTAAAGGACTTGTCTTACTCAGTGTTGCTGCTTTCTTTGGTAGTATCGGAAGCTTCTTATATGTATTCCGTCCACTAGCTGCGCTATTCCTTGGGCAAGAATTACCACAGTTTAAAAAGACTATTAAAGAAGCACCGTTCTTTATGGCCTTACCAATGGTAATCTTAAGTTTGTTAAATATCGCAACTGGTGTTGTGCCAACATATTTCTTAGAATACGTAAACATGGTAATGGCTGAAGCAGGGCTCGCTGGTGTACCTATGACTGATCTTGTTATTCATGGAACAAATGGTGATTTACATGCCGCTCTTATTAGTGGGACGTTCGCTGTTGGAGTTGGCGTTGCGTTCATTATATTCATTCTATTGAAAAAATCATACAAAGTTGGTTTGATGGATACATATACAGCTGCGAACTTCATCTACACAGAGGAACTTTTACATTACAGTGTAAACTTCTATGCTCCTCTTGAGAGATTGTATGATAAATACACTAATATGATGAAAGACTTTTATGATAATCTTGCTAATAAGGTTAGAGAAATTGGCGCATTCTTTAAATACTTCTTGTACACTTACAAACCAGAGATTACTGTTCTTTGGATTGTACTGACGCTAATATTCCTATTGTGGGGTGATATCGCATGATTACCAACATTTTATTCGGACTAGGTGTCGCACTCTTTGGATTTGCCTGGCAGACGTCAATTGGCGGTGTCAACCGTAAAGTCGTAGCGCGTTTACAAAAGAGAGTTGGACCGAAATGGTATCAAGAATTTATCGATATTTTCTAATTATTATCAAAACGTGCGGTATCCCACGGATGGGTATTTGACTTTGGTGTCATCATGGCACTAGGAGGAATTATAGCTACTGCGATGTTCATGCCTGTTACAAACAACATTATTGCTTTTGATGGCTATGATAACTTCTTCATCTTTGTATATCTTTTAGCTGTTGGAATGCTTGGAATGGCAATGAGCGCTAGTGGTAGTGGTAACCCACTTGCATCCATTGGTGTTATGCGTGCATTAACGACGATGCTTGCGTATGAAGTTCCTTTTATGATTATTGTTATCACAATAATTAAACTTTCTGGAACATCATCAGTCAGTGGTATCGCATTATTCCAACAAGCTGCTGGCAATAACTGGTTCTTGATTGCACTCCCACTTGGTGGTGTTGTTGCGATTCTCAGTTTGATGGGAATGCTTGGCAAAAAACCGTTTGAAACTTATATTGCTCCATCAGAAATTGCATCTGGGCCAATGGTTGAATATGGTGGAAAACAACTTGGAATGTTGTTTATCATGCATGAGATCACTGTTTTCATCGAAGTGAGCTTATTTGTGAACTTGTTCCTTGGTGGAGCTGAGAATTTGGTGATTTATGCTGTTAAGTATTTCCTTGTTTACACAGTTCTCAATCTTGTCAGCAATGTCAATGGTCGTTTTAAAATCGATCAGGTTGTGGTGTTCTTCTATAAATGGCCATTGTTGTTGGCTGTTACGCAAGCCTTTATGGCAATATATTTAGGATTGGTGATATAACATGAAACCTGTAAAATCCACGAAATTCTCCCCCATGACGCAAGAAGAAATTGATCGCAAGTGGTGGGAAATAGGTGACTTTTTCCGTCGCAATTCGCTATGGATGTTGATGTATTGTACTGGATGTTGTGCGATTGAACTTCCACCAGCAATGACGAGTGCATACGACATGGAACGTTTTGGGATGGGACCTATGGCTACGCCGCGCCAAGCGGATGTACTGCTTGTAACTGGTTATTTGTCACTCAAAACCTTACGTCGCTTAATTTATACATATGAACAAATGAGTGAACCTAAGTATGTTGTCGGTTTTGGTAGTTGCACCATCAACGGTGGGATTTATCATGACTCACACGCTGTTATCAACCAATTAGATCAGTACATTCCAGTTGATGTGTATGTCGCAGGTTGTATGCCGAATACAGAAGCTGTAATGAATGGCTTCATTGACTTGATGGAACTAATTAAAACGAAGAAAGCTGACGGTTGGAAGCGATATAAAGAAAATTATGAGTGGTACAAGAAAAATCAACTTAAGTCTCTTGGATCCATTGAAGTAAAGGATGAGTTCCATGAATAATGTAGAATTTGTAAAAGAACTCGTAGAGTCTCGCTTTGATGTCTTGAAAACAGAGATTATAGACCAATATCAAATTGCTTTTGAGATAAATAAAGATGATGTACATCGTGTGTTATCTTTCTTAAAAATGGAAGGTTGGATTCAACTATCATATCTTTCTGCAGTTGATTGGCTAAAAGATAATCAGTTTGAACTTGTCTATATCTTAATGAATTGGGAAAAGCCTGTACATATTCAGGTTCGCGCGAGAATTGATCGTGAATATCCTGAAATGCAGAGCATTATTACGATTTTCCCAGGGGCAAAATACTATGAACGTGAATGTCATGAATTTTTCGGTGTTAAGTTCCCTGGAAATCCTGATTACCACAAGCAATTAGTATTAGAAGGTTGGGATGATATTCCACCTCTAAGAAAGGATTTTGACCCTCGTGCATACAGTGATGCACATTTCCCGAAACGAGACTATGGTGACCCCTTCACCAATCTGAATGGCCAAAAAAGTAGTAAAGCAGTACGTGATGAACGTAAAGCTAGAATACAGGCTGTTCGTAAAGGAGGCGTGAAAAAATGAGACAATTAAAACTATTTTTAGGGCCTCAGCACCCTGGGATGCACGGGAATGCGGCTGTCCATATGTATGTGGATGGCGATATCATTAAGAAATCATACCTACTTCCCGGAATGCTTCATCGTGGATTCGAAAAAGGAATGGAACGTCATAGTTTTGTCAATAACATCAGCTTGATACCGCGTGTATGCGTTGTTGAGCCAGATATCAATGAGATGGTATTTGCGATGGCTGTCGAAAAACTCGCAAAGATTGAAGTTCCTGAAAGAGCTCATTGGATTCGCATGATTATTCTTGAGCTAGCTCGCATTAGCATTCACTTGATGGCATATGGTGGATTGGGAAGTCCTACTGGTAACTATACACTTATGTACCATGCACATGCGGACAGAAATAGAATTCTAAACATTTTTGAAAAGATTACGGGACATCGTGTATATCATCAATATATCGTTCCTGGCGGCGTTCGTAAGGACCTCCCAGAAGGAATTGAAGATGATATTCGTGAATTTCTAGATGATCTTGAAAGTCGTTATTACGAGTATCGTGATCTTGGAATTGAAAATCCAACATTAATTGCTCGTATCAAAGATAATATTTTGCTGCCTGAAGAAGTTGTGTGGGAATTGGGTGTAACAGGCATTGGTATGAGAAGTGCTGTAGACAAGCCGTACGATGTTCGTAAAGTTATGCCTTATGCCCGCTATGATCAAGTAGAATTTGAAGTACCAGTTAGCCCATACAGCGATGCACGTTCTCGTATTGATTTAAAACTACAAGAAGTTGTGCAATCAATTAACATTATCCGTCAATGTCTTGATAAGATGCCGGAAGGTCCTGTTAGAGTTCCTCTTGGTAGAGGGCAATCCATGCGTTGGACAGTTCCAAAAGGACATGTATACGCGGCGATTGAATCATCTCGCGGCGAATTTGGATACTTCATGGTTAGTGATGGTGGAACACATCCATACCGTGTTGGTGTTCGTGGCGCAAGTTATCCACAAGGATTACTTGGAATTGAAAAATATTTACCCGGTACGCGGCTTGAAGATGCGGCGTTGTGGGTTGACACAATGGGTGTCTGCTCACCGGAGATTGACCGATAGGAGGGTATTATGGGAAACAAATATCGTAAACTCAGTATTTTCAACCCTCTGCGGCTTTGGAAATACCTGTTCAAGAAGCCAGTCACTATTCCACTAGAGGAAGTGTTGACGAAAAAGAATGCAAAATACTACAATGACAACACATTTACAAAACCACTAGACTTGAATCTCGCTAATCCTCGGACAGCTCCGGATAATGTACGCGGCTTCCATACTAACGATTGGGAAGAATGTATTGGTTGTTCCACTTGTGAAGAGATTTGTCCAACTGAAGCAATTACGATGGTTGAACGGTTAGAAATTCCTGAAAGACCAGGAGAATTCCAACTTCGTCCGTCTATTGATTATGGTCGTTGTTGTTTCTGCGCTCTTTGTGTAGATACTTGTACAACGGGTTCACTTAAAATGAGTAAGGAGTATATTTACTCTAATACTGATCCAAATGCTTTTATGTTCTTACCTACGGAAACTTGGGAAGGTCAAGAAGTAGAAGAAGGTTGGGTCAAAGATGAAACTAGTGACTTATTAGATCTTGAACGTGTTGAAATGGACGTTGTCGAACCAGAAGAACGCGTTAAGTCATTCATGGAAATCGTTCGTGGTTACAGTAAAGAGTATGCACGCATGGAAGCTGCTCGCTGCGTCGAGTGTGGTGTTTGTGAATCAAGCTGTCCTGTACAAATGAATATTCCTGACTACATTAAAGCAATATGGGAAGATGATATTGAAGGTGGATTACGCTTAATTTATGAAACAAACCCTCTTCCTGGTGTTTGTGGGCGCGTATGTACACATAACTGTGAAACTTCATGCGCAATCGCTGTTCGCGGCGAAGCAATCGCAATTCGTTGGCTCAAACGCTATATTATTGATAGCGCTCCTAATGATATTTACCACAAAGCAATCCATGAACCAGTTTCAGAAAAAATTGGCGGTTCGGTCGCCATTGTTGGTTCGGGACCTGCAGGTCTTGGGGCTGCATATTATTTAAAAGTTATGGGATATGATGTTGACGTATTTGAAGAAATGTCACAACCTGGTGGCGTGATGCGTTATGGAATTCCCGCGTATCGTCTACCTGATAGCGCAATCGATAAAGATATCTCATTCATTGAGAGTCTAGGAGTTAAAATTCACACTAGCGTTCGCGTTGGTAAAGACGTGACTATGGACGAAATAGAGGAGAAATATGATGCGGTATTCCTCGGAACTGGATTCTTTAAACCACGTGCATTAAATATTCCAGGCGCAGATCATGAACATGTTGTTGGAGCAATGGCTTTCTTACCACAAGTACGTGAATTCGAACGTGGAAATCTCACTTTAGATGATATTCATGTAGGAAAAAGCGTTATCGTCATCGGTGGTGGAGACGTTGCATTCGATGTTGCTAGAAGCGCTATGCGTTTACAATTACTTAAATATGGAAAAGCTGATGTAAAACTAACATCGCTTGAGAATGAAGATGAGCTTCCTGCAAGTGAAGAAGAACTTATAGAAGGTGCTGAAGAGGGAATTCAATTCTTCTGTGGCAATGGCCCTCAAGAAGTTGTAATTGGTAAAGATGGGAATATTTCAGGACTGCGTCTATGGAAATGTTTGTGTATCTTTGACGAAGAAGGTCGATTTAATCCGGAATTCGATAAAGAATGCGAACAACTTATTGAGGGAGATCAAGTCTTCCTTGCGATTGGTCAAGCACCTGATTATGATTACATCCCAGAAAGCTTGAAAGATAAAATTGAAATTACACGCGGTAAAATCAAAGCTAATGAATTTGGTCAAGTTGACAACTTGCCATGGCTCTTCGTTGGTGGCGATATCTTCCGTGGGCCAGATCTTATCAGTGGTGTAGCTGACGGTCATAGAGCGGCGCAAGGCATTGATGATTATCTTTACAACAAGAAAAAACAGACTGAAATTTCTGATACATTAAAAGCCATGCGTGATGCTGCAAAAGCATCTACTCCAGTTTTAACGCCAAAACAAAGAGGTATTAAAGGAAAACCACGTGGTAAGCATTAAGTGATTTAATAAAATAAGTTAATTGCCAAGAAAAAGGTATTGTATTGGCTTGAACTAAAAAAATAGGTGATGAAAAGGCATTACCTATTTTTTTATGAACAAAAATATTACAATGTTCTATATTTAATGTACTATCATTCACTTTTGACTTGCGTTGTTATAAATTTTTTGTATTAAAAAATTTCAATTTATTTGGCAGTTATTTCCTAGATTAGTTATTGGTTAACTTTCATCACATTGGATGCATTCTGCCTTGATATGTAAATGATTTTTGAAAAGAAGGGAGCGTTTTTTAAGTAAGACGTAAATTTCTCAAAAAAAAGGACTTGATTTAAAATCAAGTCCACATGATAGGGTAATAATCACTAGAAGAGAGCAGGGTCGAGTGGGACGTTGGAAAACGGGGGGTGAATATCTCTATGTCCTGGCATTTGATCATAAAATGGTAGATTTTCAGGTTGTTCAAGTTCGATGAAAATGCCGTAAAGCTCACGAATAGATTTTTCTTGTAAAGAGGTGATGTCAATAGAAGGATCTAATTCGTTAATGCGGTACATAAGCATCAAGCGAGCTCTTGTCATATGATTTTGAATGAGTGCACTTTGTAATATTTCTCGTTGTTGTTGGCTTAGGGGAATGTCTCTTGCATTCATAATCCAATGTGGTGCCGCAAATTGATTCATGCGTGTACTTAAACGTTCTTGAAATTGTTGTTCGATTCTGCTTCTAACAACGTCGTCTTGGGCGGATACTTCGATTAATATAACGTTAGTGCCTTCTTCAGTTTTAATGATGTAGCCTAACTGATCTAGTCGCTGAACAAGTATATCAACAACTTCGTCAATAGTGAGGCCGCGGTAGTTAATATCTTTCTCGATAACTGTTTCACCGTCGTCATTGACCGCAGACACAGATATTACTTTGTCATCTTCCCCGATTGTAATAACGATGGATGGATTAACATCAAGAGTTACCGTTGCGGCTACAACCGGAGTTTGAAATTGAGCGATAAATACTGTTATGAGTAAAATAGCGATTGCAGTCATTGATAAAGCAAATCGTTTTGTCGTAAACCATGGAAATGAAGGTGCAGGTTTTGGCGGTACTCTAAACTGTGGCGATGCTTTAATCTTATCTAGTACATCTGGCACTTCCTGCATTAAATTTTCTCTAATTAGATGTTTAAGTTCATGTTTTTTCATGATTCCACCACCTCTCCGAATTGTTGTTTCATTTTTTTAATTGCTTGTTGGTATGTCCATGTGACTGTACCTAGCGGTTTTCCTACTATTTCTGCAATTTCACGATGTTTAAGATCCCCTAGAACATGTAATGTGACGATTTCACGTTCTAAATCTGATAGTGAGGATAACATTTCTTCAACCATCATCTGATTTTCAACATTGCTTTCTTCTTGACCGAAAACTTGTGGCGTTTCCGCAGGGTCAAATGACTGGAGACGTTTACGCCGATTATATTCGTTAATAGCAAGGTTTTTAGCAATGCGTACAAGCCATGATTGGAAGCTATATCTTGGTTTGAAGGAATGGATACTATCAAGCGCCTTAAGATAAGTGTCCTGCATAAGATCTTCAGCCAATGATCTGTCTTTTATGACTGACAAGATGGTGTGATAAACAAGTCCCTTTGTAGCATGATAAATTTCGTCAAAAACAGACATATCACCATTTTGTAAATTTTTTACCAATTGATTAAGTTCTTGGTGTGCCATTTGAACCACCTCATTGCAATTATACTTGATGAGGCGCTTCATGTAAATAGAAGTAGGTAGACTGTTTACAAATTGATCCATTTTTACCACTCCTCACCTTTATAACAAATAACGTTCCATATTTGTTGGAAAAATTACATCTTTTGTTTTTTTTTTAGTATGATATAATCACATTAGCGAGATAAACTATGTTATAGAGGTGAAAACATGGAGTATCGTTATCGAATTCAAAACAGTGAACTAGACGATTTATTTGAAGTTATTTTGAGTCTTCAGTCAAAAGAAGAGTGTTATCGTTTTTTTGAGGATTTGTGTACAGTAAATGAACTTGAATCTTTCGGGCAAAGATTGAAGGTTGCTAAGATGTTGTATGAAAAACGGACATATCATGATATTGAAAAAGAAACTGGAATTTCAGCTGCGACGATTTCGAAGGTTTCAAAGTCAATGAATTATGGTCCGGGAGGATATGAATTAGCCTTAGCTCGTTTGCGAGAAAAAGAACAAAAATAATGTGAAATACCTCTTCCATTTTTATACAAATATAGTATAATGATATTGCTGCGATGCCAGCGTGGTGGAATTGGTAGACACGCTAGACTCAAAATCTTGTGGCCCTGCGGCCGTGTCGGTTCGAGTCCGACCGCTGGTACCAGTGCATATTACGGTTGCTGAAGCGACCGTTTTTCTTTTTTTGCCCTAAGTCTCTTTCTTGTCATTAAATGTGTTATAATATAGATTGATATGTGTTCAAATAAAGGAGTTGGTTCCGTGTAGAAAAAACTAGTGGATTTTCTCTCGTTTCTATTTGAAGGTATTTATATTGATTATTTTAAAAACATTATTGACTTACATAGTCGTGATGTTGGTGATGAAGTATTAAGACTAATAAGCAAGACGACATCATATAATATTGTAGTGCTGATATGATAGGTCACTTAGGTGGCGAATAGTATATTGTTTTACTACAAAATGCAGATGAAGATGAGTAAAAAAGTTGCTAAAAAACTTCGTTTGTTAGTTTAAAAGTCATGTCTGTATATTAATCACGAACCATATTCAGTAACAATTTCGATTGGTGCTTCCTAGGATCAAAAATTGAAATGTTAGATGAACGATTAAGAGGACTGACAAGCTTATGTAGCGCGCTAAACAAACGGGTAGAAATAAAGTATGTACTGATTTTAAGGAGTGTGCAGAATGAAAATAATTGCAGTGAATGCAGGAAGTTCTTCATTAAAATTCCAATTACTTGAAATGCCTAATGAAATTGTTGTAACTAGTGGAATTGTTGAAAGAATTGGTATGGATAGTTCACGTATGAAAATTAATGTGAATGGTGAAAAACATGTATTAGAGCGGGATGTCCCAAATCATAATGAAGCTGTTAAGTTGTTACTAGAGACGCTTGTGAAATATCAAGTTGTCACTAGTATTAATGAGATTGAAGGTGTTGGACATCGGGTTGTTCATGGTGGAGAAAAATTTGCTCAAAGTGTTGTAATTACAGATGAAGTTATTGCGGCAATAGAAGAAGTTAGCGATCTTGCGCCGCTTCACAATCCTGCCAATTTGACAGGGATTAAAGCATTTCAAGAGGTTCTTCCACATATTAAAGGTGTAGCGGTATTTGATACTGCATTCCATCAAACAATGGCAAAAGAAGAATATCTTTATGCAGTTCCTTATGAGTGGTATGAAAAATATGGCGTACGTAAATATGGTTTCCACGGAACTAGTCATAGATATGTTTCTGAACGAGCTGCGGCGTTGTTAGGAAAACCGAAGGAAGAGACAAAAATAATTGTACTACATCTTGGAAATGGCGCCAGCATTTGCGCTGTTGATGGTGGAAAAAGCGTTGATACTTCGATGGGATTCACCCCGCTAGCTGGTATACCTATGGGTACTAGAAGTGGTGATATTGATCCAGCAATCATCGAGTTTATCATGAAAAAAGAAGGAAAAACTGTTTCTGAGGTTATGAACGACTTAAATAAAAAATCAGGATATCTTGGTTTAAGCATGAATTCTAGTGATTCTCGTGATTTATGGAATGCATCACACAAAGGTGATAAACAAAGCCTATTAGCAGTTAAAAAACAAGTCAAAATGATTTGTGACTATATCGCAGCTTACTATGTTACTATGGGGGGATGTGATGCGATTTGCTTTACTGCTGGAGTCGGAGAAAATGCCATATTTACACGTCAACTGATTGCTAAGAGATTACATGCACTTGGTGTTAAAATTGATGAAGAAAGAAACTTCATTAGAGGAGAAGAGCGATTAATCTCAGCTGATGATTCAAAGATTAAATTATTCCTCATTCCTACAAATGAAGAGGTTATGATTGCTAGAGACACATATCGACTGACGAAATAGGTGTTATTTTTGAAAAAGATAGTAATTGATCCAGAAATTCATTCTTTAACGCCATCTTTTGCTATTGGTGTGCTTTTGATGAACGTTACGGTAGGGAAAAGCGAAGAACTTGATCAAAAGCTCTCTATGGTGGAAAAATCTCTTAGAAGTCAGTATACAATTAAAGATGTAATTCATCTTGATGTTATTTCACAAGGACGCGATGCCTATCGCGCTTATGGTAGAGATCCTAGTAGGTATCGCTTGGCTGTAGAAAGTTTGTTTCGGCGCATTGTTAAAGGTAATGACTTGTATCGCATTAATAATGTAGTTGATGTAGGAAATCTTCTTAGTATATTAACGCACGATAACGTTGCTGTTTTGGATTATGATAACATCCAAGGTGATATTAAAATACGCTTAGGTCGTGAAGATGATGAGTATTACGGTATTGGTAGAGGTCGTTTTAACGTTACTAAAATTCCATTATATGAAGATGAAATTGGACCATTTGGATCTACGACCAGTGATACTGAACGTACGATGATTCGCCCAGACACTAAGAACGTATTACTTTTTATCATTTCATTTATAGGTAAAAAACCGCTTGAAGAGCATTTAGAAACCGCAAAAGAGCTATATGAAACATATTGCCAGGCAAAGGTTTTAGAAATGCAAATAATCTAATAAGAACAAACAGCCATCTGGCTGTTTTTCATTGCAAATCATTTGAAAACATTGTAAAATGGTCAATGAGGTGATACGATGACTCGGACACAAATGCTCTATGATAAATTGATGAAAGTATTTTATTTACTGAGTATTGTCTTTATGTTGTTGTTTCTTGCGATTCTCGCAATTGGCGTTGTGAATGGGTCAGTCAACTGCAAATTGCCAGATGCTACATCTACTTTTTGCATCGATAATCAAGCACTGATTTATCAGTACTCTTTAGGCTTGTTCTTAATCTTAATGATAGTCTTTCTCATTGGTGGAAGAATATTTTATGAATTAATTAATCATGAATCCGATTTAATTAGCGTTGCAGAGTATCGTAAATCGTTAGCGCTTCAACAAAAACGCTTGGATGAAAATGCGATTTCTAAAGAACAATTATATAAACGATTAAAAGCTGGACGGACTAAAAAATATGAAGAACCTACTTTTTTCAAGCGGGTCCATGAAAATGCCAAACAAATGTGGTGTGGTGTTACAAAAGTTAAAAAACTTGTTTCTACAAAATGTAACAATCTCTATCAAGCTATTCAAACGTACTTCATCAATCGTAAAAAAGAAAGAGAAATTGCGCACGTCAAAGAAATCGAACATCTACATCAGGAAAGTATTGAAGAACACGCACATAGATCAAAGGGGCGGATGAATAAACTTGAACTGATTTTGATAGCTGCTCATTCTTCACAGTTGCCTGAAACGACTGTGCGTTCAGTCTTAAATGCCTTTATTCAAGTAGTAAATCAAAATATTAAAAATGAAAGTATTCAAATAGAAGGTTTTGGAACGTTTGATTTGATCGAAGATGAAAAAGGGCTTGATGTTGAATTTTACCCCAATCAGGAACTTTTTTCCGCTGTTACTGTAGTTTTAGAGCAAAAGGAAGATATAGACGAAGTACTAATCACAAAACAGGAAAAACAAGAGATTAAAGAACAAACAACATCAACTATGCAAGAAGCAAGTCCAAAGGAAGAAAAGGCAGATGAAGTAAAGAATGTTCTGCAAACTAGTGAGGCTAAGGAAATAAGCAATAAAGTTGTTGAAACCGACAAGATAATCATCAAAAAAATAACAAATACTTTAACTAAGACAGCTTTGATAGAACTTATGGAACAATCGACAAACTTAAGCAAAAATAAAGCTAATAAGTTTCTTAATGCTCTTACGGTTGTA
>CAZZJG010000004.1:0-14266 GCA_964654395.1 uncultured Candidatus Izemoplasmatales bacterium | reverse complement strand
AGCGCGTTCATAACACTCATTAAAAATCTTTCGGACTTCATTATCGATTTCAAGAGCAACTTGATCACTAAAGGTTTTGTCGATATTATAGTCTCTTCCAAGGAAGACGCTACCATTACGTTTTTCATATTGGATGGGACCTAAAGAACTCATTCCGTATTCTGTTACCATTGAACGAGCAATTGCGGTTGCACGTTGGAAATCGTTATGTGCTCCAGTTGACATTTCATTAAAGTTTATCTCTTCACTTACTCTTCCACCGAGCAATCCCGTGATTTGGTCTAGAAGACTTTGACGTGTCATCAAGAACGACTCCTCTTCTTCTGGAAGCATTAGAGAGTAACCGCCAGCTTGTCCTCTCGGTATAATAGTGACTTTATGAACGACATTTGCATTATCAAGTTTTAAACCTAATACAGCATGTCCAGCTTCATGGTGCGCGATGAAATTACGCTCTCGCTTAGTAAACACTCTAGATCTTTTTGCTGGGCCCATCATCACTCTATCAATTGCTTCGTCAATATGATAAAGTTTAATCGCTTTTTTGTTTTCTCTTGCAGCAAGAAGCGCAGCCTCATTCAGTAGGTTTTCAAGGTCTGCCCCAGTAAAGCCAGGAGTACGTTTAGCAATTTCTTCAAAGGTGACGTTTGGATCAAGTTTTTTATTTCTTGCATGAACTTCAAGAATTGCTTTACGTCCTTTGATATCAGGACGGTTGATAGTGATTTGTCTGTCAAATCTCCCTGGCCGTAAAAGCGCTGGATCTAGGACGTCAGGTCTATTTGTAGCAGCTATAACGATAATGCCACTATTAGATCCAAAACCATCCATTTCAACTAATAACTGATTGAGTGTTTGTTCACGTTCATCATGTCCTCCACCTAAACCTGCACCACGCTGACGACCAACAGCATCAATTTCGTCAATAAATACGATACACGGGGCATTTTGTTTAGCTACTTTGAACATATCACGAACACGACTAGCACCAACACCAACAAACATTTCAACAAAATCAGAACCACTTATAGAATAGAATGGAACATTTGCTTCTCCAGCGACAGCTCTTGCGAGTAATGTTTTCCCAGTTCCTGGAGGGCCAACAAGTAAAATACCTTTAGGAATACGTGCTCCAAGAGCCATATATTTTTTGGAATCTTTCAAAAAATCAATGATTTCTTCTAACTCTTCTTTTTCTTCTTCCACGCCAGCTACATTAGCAAATGTTGTCGTTTTTCCTTTATGCAATCTTGCTCTTGTTTTTCCAAAATCAAAAGCCTTATTGCTACCACCGTTGTTTCGCAAGAACAAAGCAACAATTATCACAAGGATTAGAATTGGCCCTAAAATGGACAATACACTCCAAAATGTGTATGTAGGTGCTGGTTCATGATCGTAAACTACATCATTTTGAATAGCTAGCTGAATAATAGCGTCTAATTGTGTTTGATCAGGTATTTCCAGCATGTAATTCACGTTTGGATTATTTCTTAATGTTCCAGTTACGAGAAATCCTCCATCGTTGATGTCCCCGGCAATAGGTTCAGATTGCATTGTACCGATAACACCATCATCCAGTTTTTGGATGAATTCACTGTAATTGTAGGTAATTGTTTCTGTTTCTGAGTTCATATAAACATAAGATGCACCAATTACAAACAACATAATGAGGGCGATGACGAACAGGTTACCGAATCGACCTGGAGTAGGCGTCACCTGCTTATTGTTTGGCATTACAAATCACTCCTTATTTGACTGATACACTTCTGGTTTTAATACACCGACATATGGAAGGTTGCGGTAGCGTTCCTGGTAATCTAAGCCATACCCAACTACAAATTCTTTAGGAATTGTAACTCCGATGTATTCTGGGTCCAACGATACCACACGTCCATCTGGTTTGTCTAGTAAAGTGACAACACTGACGCTTTTAGCTCCGCGGTATTTTAGTAAATCCATAACAACGCGAATTGTGCGCCCAGTATCGACGATATCCTCAGCGATTATAACATGTCTTCCATCAACTTGGATATCTAAGTCTTTTGTAATCTTTATATCACCGCTTGATTCAATTTCACCATGGTAACTTGATACATCCATAAATTCAATTTCTAAAGGAATATCCATCTCGGTTATCAATTTCCCCATAAATGGGACACACCCCTTCAAAAGACCTACTACAATCGGGAATTTATCCTTATAATCTATTGACAGTTGTTTTCCAAGTCTTTTTGTAATCTCGTCAATTTCTTCTGTTGATATTAAAATTTTTGAAATATCATTATGCATACTATTTCACCTCGTAAATATAAATGGTCCGTTCACAAAGATTAGGTTTTGGAGGTTTCCGAACTCCTGGAATCCAAAGCACATCTTGCCCTTTCGCAATGACGAATAAATGGTCACGGATGGACATTGGAATCTTATGATCAATCAAGATGTCTTTTACTTTTTTGGTGCCCATTTCAAGACTCATTCGATCACCGTTTTGGCGATGTCTAATTTGAAGCGGGAACATGTCATCATTATAACATAATTCAATGAAATTTCTATGGTCCTTATTTATTTTTTCAAACGTAAATATATACGATTTTTGGTCGGATACAAAGTACTCTCCTGGCCCGTCAACTTGAATATTGATATTTTTAGTTGGCGTAAGTTTCTCTACATAAATAACATCGTATTCTTTCATGAAATAGTAATCGTTTCCTAGGTCATAAAGCTGATTTGGTTTAGGTGATTCACAAAGGTCAATAATAGTTTGAAATTGATCATATGATACCTCAACACGATTACCGCTCGCAAGGTTAACCATCTTTTGAATAACCTTGATTCGAACTAAGCGGTTGAGTTTGTTAAATGCTGTTAAATTTACATGATTATACATGGAATACTTTTCCATGAAAGACGTTTTGTGCTCTTCGACAAGTTCATCTGCATATTCAATATACTCAGAAAGTTGCAACAATTTTTCATCAAAACGAGGATTTTCTGCTCTTAATAAAGGAATGATGTGTTTCCGGAATCTATTTCTTGTATAAAAATCCTCCTGATTACTTTCATCGACAAAATATGAAAGATTACGTTCTTTTGCATAAGCGAGAATATCACTTTTTCGGACCTCTAAAAATGGCCGGATAATAGAAATATTGCGATCTTGTCGGATTTCTTTCATGCCGCCGTACCCATGGAATCCAGTTCCTCTTACGATGCGCATTAATATTGTCTCAACTTGATCATCTAGATGATGGGCAATCGCAATCTTTGTGGCGTCATATTTCGATGCGATAGCACGGAAAAAGTCATAGCGTTTCACTCTTGCTTCATGGTGAAAATTGCCTTCAAGATGTCCTGAAAGAGTTAGTCCTTCAAAAGGAACACCTTTACGTAAAGCAAACTTTTTCAAATTTTGATATTCTAATACTGATTCATCGCGTTTTCCATGATTAACATGGGCAATAATTAAGTTGTTGTTTAACCGAAAAAGCACGTCAAAAAGCACCATTGAGTCCGGGCCGCCACTAACCGCAACTACAATAGGTTCTCCAGGGACAAACAATTGTTTATTTTCTACGAGTTTTAACAAATCAAGTTTCATGTTAATCACCACATTTTATTATACCACGCGAATTATCTCCGGCCAAAGAGATTAACTGTAGAATAGTCAAGCTTTGAAATGAAATGACATATTTTTCTAACCTGTGATATAATGTACTCAAATGTAATTAATAAAAGAAATGGAGTAGATTATGTTCAAATTTAAGAAATTGTCAAAACAGGAACGTGCGTGGGTATTATATGACGTTGCGAACAGTGCGTTTGTTTTAACAGTCATCACTGTGCTATTCCCTCTGTATCATACAGCTTTGGATGATACACCGGACAATGCTTTGTCCATTTTCTCATTTGTGACAGCTGGAATTGCATTTGTGACAGCAGTCCTTTCACCAATAATGGGGTCCCTAGCGAACTATAAAGGAAACAAGAAGAAATTTTTCCGCTTGTTCCTCACGATAGGACTGATGGGAGGATTAGGGATAGCCATTCCTGGTCTCAGTTGGCTTGTATTAATAAGTATCTTTGTTATTGCTAGCATAGGCTATAACCTAACGAATGTCATGTATGATGCGTTCTTAGTCGATGTAACATCAGAAGATCGTTACGACGAGATAAGTGCACTTGGATTTGCTTGGGGTTACATTGGTAGTATGATTCCTTTCTTTATCGCGATTATCCCATTTGCATTAGTTAATTTTGGATTTTTAGATGAATCATACTATGGCTTCACAATGACATTTGCTTTCATTGTTGTTTTCTTTTGGTGGCTATATTATAGCTTACCGATGTTACGTGAAGTGAAACAAACCTATGAAATCGAACATGAACCTAAACCAGTTCGTCAATCACTAAAAAGGATGAATCAGACATTCCGCGAAATACGCAAATACAGAAACATTTTCATTTTCATGATTGCATATTTGCTTTATATTGATGTTGTGAACACTGTTATTCGTCTTGCTACAACCATTGGACGAGGGTTAGAAGTATCTGATACAACACTTTTAGCAGTTGTCATTATTGTACAATTAATAGCTTTTCCTTGCGCAATTGTATATGGGCGACTTGCCCAAAAACTTGGCGGAAAAACAATGCTTTATTTCGGTATTCTCATGTATGCATTAACAATTTTTGTTGTGACGCAAATTGTGGAAGGAAGAGAGTGGTTAATGTATCTCGTAGCTATCTTAGTTGGGATGGCACAAGGTGGAATTCAATCTGTTTCTCGCTCATTCTTTGCGAAAATGTTACCTATTGAAAAAGCAAATGAATTCTTTGGCTTTTTCAGTGTATTTGGGAAATTCAGTGGTATTTTCTCACCTTTCCTCCTCGGTATGTTAATTAGTAGAGTATCTGCAAATCGAGCAGTGTTAGTACTACTTGCGCCCCTTGCAATTGGTGCATTAGTCTTGTCATTTGTAAAGGATGAAAAAGCAGTTGCTATTTCTGGATAAACAGTACGTTCTTGCGAGCAAATCTCCTCGCAGAATTGATTTATTACAAAGGTTGATTCCTTATTTTGAAGTTGATCCAAGCTGCGTAATTGAGGTAATACCACCAAACGAAACACCTGAAAATGCAGCTTGCCTGCTAGCCAAACAAAAGGCGCAAGATGTATCAAGTAGACATCCAAATAAAGTAATTCTTGGATTTGATACAATTGTTGTAATAGGAAACAAAATATTAGGTAAACCCCAAAATGAAAGCGATGCAAAAAACATGTTAAAGGCCTTATCTGGCAAAAAACATCGTGTCATCACAGGGTGTGCTGTTGTTTATGGAAACAGCACCGATACTTTCTATGGCGAAGCCACTGTGTGTTTTTCTAAACTATCTGAAGAAGAAATAAAGGCATACATAGATACGGAGGAACCATTTGATAAAGCAGGCGCTTATGGGATTCAAGGTTTTGGTGCTAGGTATATAACTTCAATAGAAGGAGATTACTACTCAGTTATGGGTTTACCAATTTCTAAATTGTATCGATATTTAAGAGGTCTTATATAAAGGACCTCTTTTTACTATTTTGGTGCTTAATGTAAGATGGTGTAAAATATATGTAGGTTGTTTCAAGATTCTTTAGATAGTTAAAATGTAATGATACAATGACAATAGCTGGAGGATTAAGCAATGTTTAAACTAAAAGTAAAAAACAAACATCGTTCATATATAATTAAACAACTTCATGTTGCGGAAACTGATAAATATGAATATGTTTTAACAGACGATAGAGCTTTAATTGAACCAGACAAAATAAACATTGTATTTGATGTACACCACATTAACAAAGTATCACGTCTTTTAGATTGGATCGTTAAAGGCGAAGATATCTATATTTCTGGCTATAATGAATTTGGGCAAAAAGTAGTAGAAGCAAGAAATGTAGTATATTTTGAAGCAATGCAAAATGAAGTGTACGCTGTACTTGCTAAAACAAGATTGTTCGTTCAAAAAAAACTATACGAATTAGAACAAGAGCTAAATGCTAAAGGATTCGTCAGAATAAGTAAGCATTGTATTGTCAATATTTCTCAAATTAACTATATAAAGCCATTAATGAATGCCAAACTAGAACTTCTCATGAATAACAATGATATATGTGAAGTTAATAGGAGTTATCGTAAACAGTTCAAAGAAGCCTTAAAGGAGTAGGAGGTGTTCACATGTTTCAACTTGACAATATATTTATACAATATACTATATTAGCCCTCCTAGCGATTACAATTTTCGTCATTTCAATTCATGCTTACAGACATTATTCTTGGAATCGTTTACTTTATGTAAAACGACTACGATTACGCTTATGCATCAACGAAGGTAAAAAAACAAGACACGTTTCTTTACTTATGCAAACAGCTTTAGCCCCTATCATGGTTATAGTTGTCGCGATCTTAGTATCGATAAACGGAATACCAAGAAATTACAAAAGCCAATTTAATACTGGGGACGACATTATCGCCATTTATGAAGAGTACCAAACAAGTTTAATATCAGATATAACTAAGATTGTAGACGATACTGAAAGTATCCTAGATGCCACGGAATATGACTATTCTTTTGATGCTTCAAATAATGAAGCCTTACACTATCAAGTTTCAACAACCTCTTTTATAGACGCAAATTCATTATACATATTGACAGAATCAAGTATTTCTATTTATTCAAATGAGAGCAGTCAATCGGTTTTTCAACTAAAACAAAAAGCGGTACTTTCAGATTATTTATCATGTTCAGAAAATATTACTCCGCTTGAAGTAAAAAGACAAACAGGTATTCCTCTTTCATATTATCAATCAACTACTTCATGTAATATAAACGATTCGAATCAGACATCTATAAATCAACCATCAACCATCATTTTCCACTGGAACGGCAGCGAGAACAGTCCTAACTTTATCGTTTTATCAGGAACACAAATATTCGCTCAAGAATATGAAACTGGTTTTGTTGTTGCGACAAAGAGTGTAATACCATTTGGAGATGACAATTTATTAATAGATGACTTTCTTCCATTTTGGTACCAAAATGGAGTGTTACACACTTCTTCCTATTCTGACATCGAATATACACAAGACGCTGGTCCTGAAGCGTTTGTCACAATTTTCTATATCTCAAGCGATTTTTCTGTAATTGAATCAAAAACATTTTTAACAGGAGAAGGAACAAATGTCTTTGGGTTTGATAACCAGATTTTGCTTGTACAAGGAATTTCAGAAAACAGCGATGCTAAAACCCCAGAAATACTTCTTCAGACACTGTCAATTGACGCTTTGAAACTAATAAACCAAAGACGTTTGCCAGGTGTTTGGGCAAACCAATCAAACGGATATAGGTACAATAATCAAGTCTCGTTACTCTATCAAACACAAAATGGAGAACAACTATTAAGTGTAATATCACCAAATATAGCATCAGTACAAACTACATCACTAGGTGCAAATCTAGCTGCGTATTCATTCCAAGAACATTATCTAATACAGTTGATACAAGATACAGATGAAATGTATATATGGAACTTAGAGGGAACGATTAGTATTGTTGCGACATTACATACTAAAGAACAACCTTTCATCTATCAAGATAATTATCTGTTATTAGCGGAAATATTAAATTATTCTAATCAAAGTGAAACGCTGCATGTAAGGTGGACAAATCTACTTAATCAAGTAAATGAATCATCATTTGAAGATAACTGGTATATTTTACCTAATAGCGTTGACTGCACTAATATGGATGAAAAGTGGTTTTTCACACAACCTTCTTTTGCGCCCAATAATATTGTTTTGACTAGATCATATATTTGTGAAGATGAGGGTGACGTAAAAGCTAACAGTGATTTTGTTTTGCTTGATTATCAAGATGGAATTCAAGTTGATACTGTATTAACTTATCCCGGTATTCCTGAATCTGTTGTCGGGGGTAATAAACTCTTGTTTGTTCAAACAGAAAGTCACATTGTTATCATCGACTTTAGTGTCGAAGATGGTTCTTACCAAAATATTCTTATAAACAAAGAAACACCGTAACTTAGTAAAGTTATAGTGTTTCTTTGTTATTATTCAAATGCAATATAGCTTTTTTAATTGCCTCAACAACGCGTTTATCAAATGGTGATGGGATAACATAATCAGGTCGCAACTCTTCTTGTTTAATTACATTTGCGATAGCTAAAGCGCATGCGATCTTCATCTCATCAGTAATAACTTTAATCCTTGCATCTAATACACCACGAAATAGACCGGGGAATGCTAGTACGTTGTTGATTTGATTTGGATAATCACTTCTACCTGTACCTACTACCTTAGCACCACCAGCAATCGCTTCTTCATAATTAATTTCTGGTGTAGGATTAGCCATCGCAAATACAAAAGGATTGCGGTTCATTTTTTGAATACTACTAGTTTGAAGAAGATTTGGAGCACTGACACCAATAAAAACATCTGAACCGGTTATTAAGTCCTCTAACGTTTTTAAATTTTCTTTTGGATTGAGCAAGATTCCTTCATCTAGTAATTCTTTCTCAACGAAATTGTAGGAAGAATAATTAGTTTTACGAACAATACCCAATTTATTATAACCATAAATATGTCTTACACCATATTTATGTAACAGCCTAGCAATATTGCTTCCAGCAGCTACAGTACCACTGATAACTACTTTCAATTGTTTCAAATCTCTATTTGTTAATCTGCAAGCATTATACAAAGCAGCAAGAACTACAATTGATGTACCATGTTGGTCATCATGAAAAACAGGGATAGAAAGTTCTTCTTTCAATCTTCTCTCAATGTACACACATTTGGGTGCACTAATATCTTCCAAATTAATACCTCCGAATGTGGGACTTATAGCTTTTACTGTCGCGATAATTTCATCAGGGTCTTGAGTTGATAATACAATGGGAATCGCGTCAACATTCGCAAATTCCTTAAACAATAAAGCTTTCCCTTCCATCACAGGTAGTCCTGCAATACCACCGATATTACCGAGCCCCAAAACAGCGCTACCATCACTTATTACAGCTACTGAATTTTGTTTAAAAGTGTATATGTACGCATCCGCAGGATTCTTTGCGATTTCTAAACAAGGAGAAGCAACTCCAGGGGTGTAACTTAAAGATAAATCATCCATTGAACGTAAAGGGACTTTTGATTTAATTTCTATTTTTCCACGAAAATGTTTATGTAGTTTTAGACTTTCCTCAAACCAATTTTTGTTCATAATCGTCGTAATAGATTTCCGCCAAGCACATCATAAGCCACATAAACGGGGAAATCTTTAACCTCCAGTTTCCGGATTGCTTCAGCACCTAGGTCCTCATACATGATGACCTCGCTTTTTACTACTCTATTAGAGAGAAGAGCACCTGCACCGCCAGTAGCGACAAGATAAACACCTTTATACTTTATAATAGCCTGTTGGAGCTCTTCACTACGATCACCTTTGCCGATCATGATTTTTAGTCCTCTTTTCATTAATTCAATAGACATGGGATCCATACGATAACTAGATGTTGGGCCACAAGCCCCGATTGCTTGACCTTTTTTCGCGGGTGTAGGACCTACATAGTAAATGACTGATCCTTCAAATGGGAAAGAAGGATCGTTATCTTGTACAAGACGTAGATGAGCTTGGTCTCTTCCAGTATATATTGTGCCCGATATCAACACTTTATCCCCGGCTTTTAAACTCATTATGTCTTGATTAGAAATGGGAGTAGTCAGTCTAATCATAAGATAACCTCCTTATGTCTTGAAGAGTGACACTGGATGTTGATAGCAACCGGTAAAGAAGCAATATGCATTGGAAAGTAATTTATTTTAACTGCTAAACAAGTTGTGTCACCACCAAGCCCCATAGGTCCTATTCCAAGTTGATTAATTTCTTCGAATAGATCTTGTTCAAGTTTGGCAATAATAGGATCTTGACTATGATCGTCTAACTCTCGTAACAAAGCTTCTTTTGCTAGTAGAGCGCTTTTTTCAAGATTACCACCTATTCCAACACCAACAATAATTGGGGGGCATGGTTTTCCTCCTGCATTAAAAATTGTGTCCAAAATTAATTTTTTGACGCCTTCCAAACCTTCAGCTGGTGTTAACATACGGACAAGCGACATATTTTCACTTCCGCCACCTTTCGCAGCTATCTTCATTCTGATTTGATTTCCAGGAACAAGTATTGTGTGAATGATGGCAGGAGTATTATCTTGCGTATTGATTCGGTTAAATGGATGTGATACGATACTTTTTCTAAGCATACCTTGTAAATAACCCTCTCTTACGCCTTGTTGAATAGCTTCATAAAGATCCCCGTTAATGTGGACATCATAACCAACCTCAAGGAAAACAACTACAACCCCAGTATCTTGACACAATGGAATTTTATATTTCGCTGCTGTTTGTTGATTTATGATAATATCATTCAAAATTTCTTTGGCCAGCCAATTTGTTTCCTTTTGTTTTGCCTCTTTGTACAAGGTAACTAAATCAGGATTTAGATTATGATTGATATCAATAACAGCTTCTTTAACGCTTTTTGAAACAACACTTAAATCTATCTCTCTCATACTATACACCTCAAAATATCGATAATATATTATAACACAAAAAGGGTTGATTATGGCATAATTTAGACGTAAGTAAGGCTAAGAAATTCCTTTGTAAAATTTCTTGATTTTGCATTGACACTTTGTTATAATTGACTAGCAATTAAACTTACTATGACACTAATGTGTTATGGCGGAAGGAGTAATGCGCGTGAAAAAAGGAATTCATCCTGACTATAAGCAGGCTAAAGTAGTTTGCACGACATGCGGAAACGAGTTTGAAATTGGAAGCATTCGTGAAGAAATGCGTATTGATACTTGTTCAAACTGTCATCCATTCTATACTGGTGAACAAAAATTCGCAAAATCTGCTGGTCGTGTAGAACGATTTAACAAACGTTACAACCGCAAAAACAATCAAAACTAGAAAAAGCCTGAAATGGCTTTTTCTTTTATTTTTGTTTTGTTTCCAATTGCATAAAAGTAGCATTCTTTAAAATTTCCATATCAAAAGGGTAACTAGGTTTGCCATTCAAAAGTCTTATGGTGGCTTCTTTTCGCTTTATTTGATGAAGTTTGGAATCTAGAATTATCGCTGGTTGAATTGGATTTCCACCTGCTACCAGCTGACCAAACCCCCCGTTAAATTCAATCAAATCGAAATGTTTCTTCGTATTGTCAAGAAAAGAAACAAATTGGGTTAGTGTCAATTCCCCAGTTGTAATCGCGACAGTATAATCTTTTCCTGCGAGTGAAAAGACCGCTTCTAAAATATTATGATAGCCTTTAACTAGCTTAAATGAGTTTATAGAAAATGTTTCACGGTTTTTATCAGATAGCATACTTAATGCATTAATCAATAAACCGGAATAATTATATACAGGTTGTTTTTCGCTTGGAAAGTTTGAGTAAACAATACCACTATTATTGTTTAAATGAATTCCCTTACGTTTGAGCAATCTAGCATACTCTCTTGTTGTAAGTACGTAATCAAGATCGTTTATTCCCAAATGTTGATTATCAACTCGTTGTCTTGCTAATTTTAAATCTAGTTTTGGAGTTATGGATACAGTTACAATATCTTCTGGATAACAATTTAATAAATCAACAAATTGATGCTTTACTAGGTATCCTGCGATTTGTTCTGTATTTTTAACCTTTGATAAGTTATCAAGATAACGGGATGCATGCATTTCAAAGAATGGTACAAATCCCGAAACTTCCGATATAAGTAACATCTGTTTCTTTTCGAAATGTTTTTCTATTTCTTGAGCAAGCTGCTTTAACTTAGCAAGATAAGCCATATCGAAATCGATAAAATCATCAAAACCTAATGCAGAAATAGAGTGTCTAAACGCTTTTGTCACATCACTACCAATTTCATATCCGAATTCTTCTCCTAAAGTGATTCCAACTAAAGGGTGGGCAACCGCAACAACTTTTTTATAAGGATTTCGTAATGCGTCTAAAACCTCATCAACGCTCGATGTTTCTTTAATGGCAGCAGTTGGACATACTTCAATACATTTTCCACAACTAATACATCCCGATGCTTCTAACGAATGAAATATATATGGACCTACAAAAGTGTTATTTGCTCGTTCGTACATTGTAAGCACATTAAGATTCGTCAATTTTTGACAGGCAGATATACACCTATTACAAAGAACACACTTACCACTATCCAAAGTAATCGCAGGAGAATTTAATGTTACTTTTCTTTCTTTATGTTTATAATCATTGCTCTCTCCAAATTCATTTTCAACATTATATCTACGCAACAAAGCCAGAAATTCACAACTATCTTCCCTTTCACATGCCCAGCACTCAAACACATGGTTAGAAGCTAGTAGTTTTAGGTTCATGATGATGTTATTCTTGATTACCTCGCTGTTAGTAACAATTTCCATTCCATCAAAAACTCTAGTTGTGCAGGATTGCTTTAGACCTTTTGTGTTTTTGATGTCAACAATACATAAACGACAAGCAGAAGTTTCATTTATGTCCCTTAAAAAACATAATCGTGGGATGTGTATACCTAATCTCTCAGCTGCATTCAAAACTGTGATGTTTTCAGGTACATCATATTTTTGGTTATTTATAATAATCGTTACACATTTCATTACTTCACCTCAATCCTCACAGTCCGGCAAAAATATCAAACTTAAAGGCATTTGGTGCAAAATCATAAATGTAAAGAAAAAATAATTTGTTTCTCAAACAATTATACCATGAATTGAAATACTAAAAAACGACATGAGTGTTTACTAAATATAAAAACAGACAGAAATATAGCGCTTATTTAGACAAAATCTTTTGATGGATGCATAAATATATTTTCTATTTATAAAGCAATTGTCACTGAAATTAGTATTGTGTTTAACCTTTGGCTATTGTATTATTGATACTGTGAAACGGAGGTGAACAACATGCATCTGAATACAAAGGACGGTTGGATTGAAGTCATAACTGGCCCAATGTTTGCTGGAAAAACCGAAGAATTACTTCGCAGAGTGAAACGTTTAGAATACGCTAAAAAGAATATTGTTGTTTTTAAACCAACCATTGATAATCGCTATTCTTCAGATGAAGTTGTTTCTCACAACAACAATCGAACAAAATCTGTTACCATCTCAAATGCAGACGAGATTTTTAACCACGTTAACGCTGAAACAGATGTAATAGTGATTGATGAAGTTCAATTTCTTGACGATGAAACAGTTTCAGTTTGTGAATATCTTGCTGATAAAGGAATTCGTGTAATTGTTAGTGGATTAGATCGTGATTTCCGAGGTGAACCTTTTGGGTTGATGCCTAAATTACTTGCAAGAGCCGAATTCGTGACAAAATTAACTGCAGTGTGTGTAAAATGTGGTATTCCAGCTACTAGGACACAACGTCTTGTTAATGGGAAACCAGCTCGTTATGATGACCCTATTGTCATGATAGGTGCAGAAGAACATTATGAGGCTAGGTGTAGACATTGCCACAAAGTGTATCGAAAACCAAATCCTTATCGGGACAAGAAGTTGAAATAAATGAATCACGATAAATTTATGAAAAAAGCCTTAAAAGAGGCCAAAAAAGCACTTAAAAAAGGCGAGATTCCTGTTGGAGCTGTAGTTGTATGTGATGGCAAAGTGATTGGTAAGGGTCATAATCTAAGAGAAACAACTCATAAAACAACAGCACATGCAGAAATAATCGCGATTGAACAAGCCAACAAAAAGAGGAAAACCTGGAAACTTGACAATTGCACCATCTATGTTACAATAGAGCCCTGCCCAATGTGTGCTGGAGCAATTATTCAATCCCGCATTAAACAAGTGGTGTATGGTGCTAGCGAAGCGAAAGCAGGATCGCATCATAGCGTCACAAACTTATTTGATCAAAAATTTAGACACAAAGTTGATGTATTACCAGGTGTAATGGAAAAAGAATGTGGGCTTGTTATAAAAGAGTTCTTCAAAAAAATTAGATAAAATGTGTGATGTCCCCTATGAAGCATCCTCACTCAATGAGTCATAACGAATCAGGTCAGGTCGGGAACGAAGCAGCCTTAAGTTTTTGATTCATGTGGGTGGGGGTGCTTGATAGGGGACATTTTTATGGGTTTGACAAAAACATGAACAGATAGTAATATTACCATATAATATTATT
>CAZZJG010000003.1:0-14984 GCA_964654395.1 uncultured Candidatus Izemoplasmatales bacterium | reverse complement strand
ATACAACTTCGCATCTGTAACCATATAGAACACGACAGTGTCTATTTGCATAGTGACGTTATCTTTGGTGATAACAGGTTGTGGTGCGAAATCAACAACCTGTTCTTTCAAAGATACTTTTTTACGAATGCGATCAATGAAAGGTACGATAATGTGGACTCCGGCATCCAAAGATTTACTATAAACACCAAGACGTTCAATGACGTAGCGATTTGATTGTTGTACGACAACTACTGCTTGTGACAATAAAATCAAAATGAATACTAACAAGAAAACTAATAAAGCATATCCCATAATTATTTCCTCCTTCTATTTTAAACAATTATTATGGTTGTTTATTTAAAACGGATAATCCATACCTTCATATTGTAAATATGTTCCACTTACAATATCACGTAAAGTTTGCTTTTTTTGAGAGAATGCAATCATGGCAATATCAAGCATTATTCCCCCAACAAATAACGTGATAGTCCAAAATACATATTTCCACAAAATCTCACGAACAAATAATCTCCAAGCTGTAACCTTTCCCGCTAATTCTATTTTCATCATACGTCGTCCAAGTGTACGTCCTTTTGTGCTAACTTGGTAGATGTAATATATTGCACCGAAACTTATTACATGATATAAAACAACACGTGTAGTGTATTTTAATATCGCTGGATAATATTCTTCGGTAGCACGTTGAAAGGAAGGCATTAAACTATCATAACGCTCGCGATATTCTTCATAAGTTAGCTCTTCATCTAAATATCTTTGTTCAAGATCGGAGAAATATTCTTCTCGAATTTCTGTGTATTGTGCATACAAATTATCGTAATCAGCTGGCTTTAATAAATCCCCGACAAACCAAGAAAATAACAATGCAATGATTGCTGCAATAGGGAAGGCGTCAAGAACAAACGAAATGAGGCGTCTCCATAAACCGACTCTCATCACTTAATCTTCTCTACTATCAATTTTACACCTTCAATTGCGAGCACTTCTACACGTTCGTTTACCTCGATGTTCTCTTCGCCTGAAGTGACGGCCAGCCAGTATTTTCCGTCAATTTTTACTTCTCCACGGTAGCCAACTTCTATTTTTCTTGTGCAAACAGCTACTTTTCCAATCAATCTGTCTGCATTTGTACTAATTTGATTGGTTTTGAAATAATTCTTAGCGATTGGTCTAACACTTAAGACCAAGACAAAAGAAAATACAACAAAAACTACAATTTGAATCGGTACATTTACCCCGATTAAAGCGAGTATAAATGCAAATAGCGCTCCAGCACTAAACCATATACTCGTTAAATCCATTGTGTTCATCTCAATTAATGCAGCAACGATGATAATGACAAACCATATTAGTACCATTACATCAACATCCATATTTATACCTCCGGTTGTTTTAAATCAATGATGAGTAAATGATCTTCTTTGTTCCAATAACTTTTAAACTTTAGAGAATTACTGTTGTCTAATTTAATGTTAGCAATTTGCGCAACATCGAGCAAGAATTTTTTATTACTTACTCTTGCATAACTCCCCTTAACCGAAATTTTATGAAGTTTCTCATCAGGAACAACACCTGTATCGACATCTTCTTTTGACACAGGCTTAATAGCTATTTTTAAACGATCAGGATCGATACCCAACATCACACCATAGGCGTTTTCGAAATGTGAACTGGCTGCTTTATTTAATGTAATATAAGATTCGTAAATAGAAGCAACACCTTCAATAGGTTTCTTAGACATCCAAACAAATCCCATAACAACACCTCCGTTGCAATTTTATGTCTTGATTTTACATTAAAAAATATATAAACACAACAATTCGCATTAAAACAATTATAAATTGCATTCAATTTGCATTTGTAGAAATAAAATTACTAGTTTATACTGTTCATGCACTGGAGGGATTATAATGAATGATTTAAAAAGCACATTTGAAAGAGATATTATCAAAACATATAAACATGATCTTTGGAGTAAATTCGTTAAAGGAATTAAAAGATACAAACTAATAGAAGATGGGGATTGTATCGCTGTAGCCATAAGTGGTGGAAAAGACAGTCTTCTTATGGCTAAACTCTTTCAAGAATTAATGCGACGAAGATTTTTTGATATAAAAGTTAAATTTATTTCTATGGACCCAGGTTTTAATCAAATAAATCTGTCGTTATTAAAAGAAAACACAGAGAAACTAGGTATACCTATTATTTTAAGAAATTCTAACATCTTTAAAGTTGCGGAAAAAATCGCTAAAGATTACCCGTGTTATATCTGCGCAAGAATGCGTAGAGGATTTTTATATAATGTAGCGCAGGAGTTGGGGTGTAACAAACTAGCTCTTGGGCATCATTTTGACGATATTATTGAAACAACGATGATGAATATTTTTTATTCTGGTATGGTTCGCACCATGTTGCCAAAAATAAAAAGCGACAACTTTGAAAATATGGAACTAATTCGCCCAATGTGTCTTATTCGTGAGAAAGACATTGAACGCATTATGAAAAAGAATAATATTGAAACTATGGATTGCGGTTGTGAAATACATGCATGTAGTATATCTTCTAAAAGACAAAGAGTTAAACGTCTAATCAAAGAGTTATCCATAGAAACAAAAGACGTTAAAAAAAACATTTTTCGATCAGTGGAAAACATTGATAAGAACGGTATTATTGGATGGATTGATAAAAAGGAAAGGTTTAACAGATATGATTAAAAAAACAGCGCTAGAAATGGAATAGAAAGATGATAGTAGACACAATAAATATGTGATTACCAACATCATTTTTGAATATACGAACTAAAGTTTGTTCAAATGTTATTTTTGTGGCTGCGATCACAAGTTCACTAGAAAATGCTGCTTTATTTTCCTAAACAAAACTTACTAAACAATTCGTCAAGCAAACTATCGGTTGTATTTGTCCCAGTTATTTCGGCAAGGTGTGTCCAAGCTTGTTTTAAGTCGATTTCAATCATATCAACTGGAAGAAGGTTTTCCATACCCTGCACTGCTTCTAATAAAGCTTGTTTGGCTTCTCTCATCTTAGCAATATGTCTAGCGTTAGAGAGATATGTTTGGTTTTGTGAGTTTACATTTGTTTGTAAAAACATCGAACGAATACGTTCTTCGAGTTTGTTAATGCCAGATTTGTGTAATGCACTAACCTCTACAACATCTGAAAATGAATGATTAAGTTTTTTAGATAAATCAACCTTATTTACAACAATAATACGATTCTTTTCATTAGTCATTTCCAATAATTCTTTATCAACTTTGTTTAACGATTGGTTGTTATCCAAGATAAACAAAATCAACTCTGCTTCGCGAATAACTTGTTTAGCTTTTTCAATACCTATTTGTTCTACTTTGTCAGATGATTGGCGGATACCAGCAGTATCAATAAGGTGAAGTACGATTCCTCCAAGATTGATTCTTCCTTCGACAATATCTCTTGTTGTTCCTTGAATTTCTGTTACAATTGCTTTTTCTTCTTTCAATAAAGCATTCAAAATACTAGATTTACCTACATTTGGTCTTCCAATAATAGCGGTTTTAACTCCATCTCTTATGATTTGCCCATAATATGATTGTTTGATAATCTCTTGGGTTTTAGAGATTAACTTCTTTGTTTTAGGAAGCAACAATTCATTAGTTAACGTCTCTACATCATCGTATTCAGGGTAGTCTATATTTACTTCAATTTGTGCAATAATTTGCATGAGCTCATTTTGCAATGACTCAATTAGTTTTCGCACCTCACCACTTAATCCTTTATTTGCAAGGGATAAAGATAGTTCAGAACTTGCAGCAATAACATCCATCACAGCTTCAGCTTGTGTCAAGTCAATTCTGCCATGCAAAAAGGCTCGCTGCGTGAATTCACCAGGTTCAGCTGGTCTTGCCCCGTGGCTTAAAACAAGTTCTAAAATTCTGCTCGCAACGTACGCGCCCCCATGACAATGAATTTCTACAATATCTTCTGTTGTAAAAGATTTTGGGCTTTTAAAAAGACTGATTAACACTTCGTCAATAATGGTATCTTGGTCCATGATATGCCCATAGTGAATAGTGTGACTATTTGCTTTTGATAAATTTGGACCACGGAATATTTTTGAAACAATGTCAATAGCCTCATCACCGCTTAATCGCACGATAGAAATAGCGCTTTGTCCAATGGCTGTTGAAATAGCTGCGATTGTATCTGTTATCATTTTAATCACCCAATTTATTATAACATATGATTCAACATAGAGTTTTCATGAATGCAAATGTATCTGTGCAATGTAAAAAAGGTATCGATTTTGGGGAACCACTACCAAAATAACCAAAAATGCATTATAATATAGAGGCAACTTAAATGGAATATGGAGTGTGAATACAAATGGCATATAAAGCATTATATAGAACATATAGACCTTCAGATTTTTCTGAAATTGCCGGACAAGAACACATTGTTCGAACATTTCAAAATGCCCTTAAAAATAATAAAATTGCTCATGCGTACTTATTTAGCGGTCCACGCGGAACAGGAAAAACCTCCATTGCAAAAATAATCGCAAAAGCTGTCAACTGTGAACACGCTCCGACAGAAAATCCGTGTAATGAATGTGATATATGTAAAGGGATAGATGACAATACAATTTCTGATGTTATTGAGATTGACGCTGCATCTAACAACGGGGTTGATGAAATTAGAGAAATTCGTGACAAAGTGAAATACTTGCCAGGGGTTGCTAAATACAAAGTGTATATTATTGATGAAGTTCACATGTTGTCAACAGGTGCTTTTAATGCGTTGCTTAAAACACTTGAAGAACCACCAAAACACGTCATCTTTATTTTAGCAACAACAGAGCCGCATAAAATACCTGCGACAATTCATTCTCGTTGTCAAAGATTTGATTTTCGCGGAGTCTCCATTAAAGATATGATAAAACGAATGAATATCATTATCAAAGAAGAACAAATCGATATCACAAAAGAAGCAGTAAGAGTAATAGCTGAGAACGCAGAAGGCGGTATGCGTGACGCTATTAGTTTGTTAGATCAATTAGTGTCATATACTAACCAAACTATTACTGTAAACGACATCCATGCAATTCGCGGATCTGTATCATCAGAACACCTTATTGAAATTACGGAAGCAATTTATCACAACGATGCCGTTAAAGCAATTCAAATCATGGACGAACTAATAGCGATGGGTAAAGAGACACCAAGACTAGTAGAAAACTTAATCCATTTTTACCGTGACATGTTATTATTCAAAAATACTGCTATTGATAACGATGAACAATCATTGTTCGCGAACGCTAAATTTAAGGAATTATCAAAAAAGTTATCAAATAATGTGATGTTTTACTACGTAGATGTTCTAAGTAAAGCGCAACAAGATATGAAATGGACTAATAATGCAAAAATCTACTTAGAAGTTGCTTTAATGAAGATGGTCGATCCTCTTGAAAAACGGGATGTGCAGCTAATGGACGACATCACAATGTTAAAACAAGACTTTAATTCCTTAAAACAAGAGCTGTTAAATGAAATCAATCAACAAGCTATGCGACAAGAGCAAAGCAAAACAAAAGAAGACGAAAAACAAGAAACAACTAGCGCATTGAATCAACAGTATGAGTTTACAAATTCATTGTTTGAAAACTTACCAGAAATAGAATCGAAAACAAATCAAGATGAAGAAGTTGAAACATATAAAGCAAAAGTACGTAAGGATACAGAAACACTAATAGAATCTGAGGATATAAAAATAGAGGATAAGATAGAGACTCAGGCAGTAGACCAAGATAGTCCTTACTCAACATATGATATTCGATATGTCGAAGAAGTACTCAATAACGGAAATCGCGAAATCAAGATTCAGATGAATAAACAATGGTTTGACATAGAGCGATTTGCAGGCCCTGAATTATTACCATATGCTAAATGGATTACATCTGGAAGAATAGTTGCGACTAACGGGAAAATGGTTATTATTGAGTATGCCAATGCGTCGCTTTGTAACCGGATGATGAAGCCATCTACAAAAGAGATTGTCACAGACTTGCTATCTAAGTTTTATAATCGTGATTTAGATTACCTTGCATTACCAAAAGAAGTTTGGGAGCAAAAAAGCCAAGAATTCATCAAAATCTGGAAAGAAAACAAGGATGTCGGAAAAGATGAATATATCAAGTTGTCACCGATTATACATCCTGGTTTAAAAGAAATCCCACAATTTGAAGAAGAAGAGAGTGAATTTACTTCTGAAACGGTAAAAGAAGCTAAAAAAATATTTGGGCCTGATATTGTAAAAGTAACAAAAGGAGGAAAACTATAATGAACCCAAACATGCTAAAAAAACTACAAAAAATGCAAAAAGATATTATGATTGCACAAAAAGAATTAGAAGCATCCACTTTTTATGGTTTTGCTGGTGGAATTGTTACTGTAGAGTTTACTGGCGATAAAAAGATGAAAAGATTAACAATTGAAAAAGGAGCTCTCGAGCAAGTTGATGATTTGGGATTGCTAGAAGATACAATTGTTGCTGCGGTAAATGACTGTATGAATAAAATAGATGCCGAAACACAAAGCATTATGTCGCAGTTTTCTCAAGGAGGATTGAACGGTATTTTTTAGGAGGGTAAAATATGTACTATCCCAAAGCAATTGAAAATTTGATAGAAGCCTTTCGAAGCTATCCAGGAGTAGGTAGAAAGACGGCAGAGAGAAATGCGTTATATACTGCTATTTATATGGATTCTGAACAAATAGATAAAATTATTGAAGCTTTCCATCAAATAAAAGAAGATATTCACCCATGTCCCATATGTGGTAATTTGACTGATGTTGACCCATGTAGAATTTGTTCGAATCAAAATAGGAGTCAAGAAGTGATTTTAGTTGTAGAAGAAGCTAAAGATATTATTGCTTTAGAAAAAGCTAATAGTTATCAAGGACTATACCATGTTTTAAATGGAGTAATTAACCCATCTAGAGGAATCGGTCCAGATGATATCAATATTAAGTCATTGCTTGAACGTTTGAAAAACAAGCATATAAAAGAAGTAATTTTAGCGACAAACTTGAGTAATGAAGGAGAAATGACTGCTGCTTACATTAACCGTCTTCTAGGTGAGACAGATTTAGTAGTAACTAGAATTGCACATGGAATACCTGTTGGTGGCAATATTGAATACGCAGATGAAATCACAATAGCAAAAGCATTAGAAGGGCGACGAAAGCTATGACTAACTATGATAGAATAAAATTCATAGAATTTTCATATCATTTAGTATAATATTTGTTATAATAATAATGATGATGACCAATAATCATATATTATGAGGTGAAACCATGCTAGTTAGTTTTATTGAGAATCTCCCAGGGTATTCTTTTTTTGAAACATTTATTAAGAGCACCATTGACTTGGATGGGTATATACAAAAATTGTTCGAATTCATTAACAGTTTAGATGCCGTTACCCTTGTTCTGGGCGCTGCACTTGCTGCAATTATTTTCTTTATTGGAACATTAGAACTGTTAAAAAAACTGTCCAAACTTATCGTTGTTGCTGGTATTATTGTTTTACTTTGGATGCTTTATAGTAATAATGCATTCGACACATTATTAGGAAATTAAGGCGAAATAGCGCCTTTTTTCTTTGTTCAAATGGATTTTTTCTAAATAGGAGGCACAAAAATTCTTTTTGTTATTTTTCGAAAAACAGATTTGTTTTATACCGAAAGTGGTATATAATATACTGTTAAACATTAATAATACTATGGGAGTGTAGATATGGATATCCGTTTAGACAATGTAACAAAAGTATTTCAAGCGAAAGACAAATCTGAGACTGTCGCAGTTAACAAATTGAATGTAACGATCCCATCTGGAAAGCTAATTGGTCTATTAGGCCCATCTGGGTGCGGAAAATCGACCACACTTTATATGATTGCTGGTTTGTTAGAACCAACGGAAGGACGTATCTTTTTTGGTGACGAAGATGTTACGGATGTACCACCGGAAGAACGTGGAATTGGGCTAGTATTCCAAAACTATGCACTTTATCCGCACATGACAGTGCGTCAAAACATCGTGTTTCCATTAGAAAACATTAAAGTTCCAAAAGCAGAAGCAATGAAACGTGCGCAAGAAATGGCAGATCTAGTTGGGATTGGTGACCTCATGGATCGCAAACCAAAACAACTATCTGGCGGACAACAACAACGCGTCGCAATTGCACGAGCTCTCGTTAAGAAGCCAAGAGTATTGTTGTTGGATGAGCCTTTATCAAACCTAGATGCTCGTTTAAGATTACAAACACGTGAAGAAATCAAACGAATTCAACGTGAAACGGGTATTACAACTGTGTTTGTCACCCATGACCAAGAAGAAGCTATGTCTATTTCTGATCAAATTGTTTTGATGGAATTTGGTGTAAAACAACAAGTTGGGGAACCACAAGAAGTTTATGATAGCCCTAAAAACTTGTTTGTAGCGAAATTCTTAGGAACTCCGCCTATCAATTTGTTCTACGGTAAAATACAAAATCAAACACTATATTTAGAAAGTGGATTAGATTTAGGTGTAGGTAATACTAACTCAAAAGATAGGATGGAATACACTGTAAATATGGGTAAACATCAGGCTTCTGATCAAGAAGTTGTCGTTGGGATTCGACCAGAGGGATTTGTAGTAGATCCTGAAGGTGAATTAAAAATGAAAGTTTTTATGGTTGAAACAATTGGACGAGATACATCACTAGTAATCAAAAACCCATTTGATACGGATAAATCATACCGTGTAATTGTTGATTCTAGTCATGGTATTAAGCCCGGTGACGTTGTATCATTCCGTATCAAACCAGAGAAAATGTTTATCTTTAATAGAGAAACAGGGGAATTGATCTAGCATGCTGGAAAAACAAAGTAATTTGAAGGCGTGGTTGTATTTATCGCCTGCCATGATATTGTTGCTGGTATTTACATTTTATCCGCTTTTTAACGCTTTTTATCTTGCCTTTTTGAAAGATTATGAATTTTTGTTACGTACTGCAAGGGGTTATACACTGTTTGGTAACTTCATCAAAGTCATACAAAAACAAGACTTTTTGACAGCACTTAAAAACACTGCTGTAATAACCTTTATCAGTGTTCCGATTTCTGTTATTATTGCTCTTTTGATTTCGGTTGCGCTTAATTCAATAAAAAAATTACAAGGTTTATTACAAACTATCTTCTTCCTACCATATGTGACTAATGCTATCGCAATTGGGATGGCTTTTGCCTTCATCTTTCATGAAGATTATGGTTTGTTGAACATGATTCTTGATTGGTTGCATATTCCCAGACCTGCAACATGGATTGGACTTGGTGCAACTTGGGAAAGTGCAATGTTTGCATTGCTTGTATACACAATTTGGGGCGGTCTAGCGTTTAAAATCATGGTGTTTTTAAGCGGTTTACAGAGTATTGATAAACAATATTATGATGCTGCTAGAATCGATTCTGCACCAAAAAGACGTATTTTTACAAAAATCACTGTCCCACTACTTTCACCTATGATTATGTATATTACTATTACATCATTTATAGGGGCGTTCAAAGCATACCGTACAGTTGTCGGTATGTTTGGGGAAAGCCTTGCTCCTCCGGGATCGTTGAACAAAGATAGATTGATAACAATCGTTGGGCTTGTATACGAATCCCTGCAAAATTCAGCCGCAACTGGTGCTATGAGTGAGGCCGCAGCTGGATCAATCATTCTCTTTGTGATTATTCTACTTTTCACCCTCTTGCAGATGCAAGTCAGCAAGAGACGGGTGCATTTCTAGGGGGTGGCTGATATGGAAGAAAGAATCGCTAAAAAAGACTATGAAATTAGAAAAATCATATTCCAAGTAATTGTATATTCGTTCCTTGCGCTATTTGCATTATTTGTCCTAATACCGTTTTATTGGATGATTTTAACCTCATTGAAAACAGCTGTTGAAGTGACAAAAGTTCCACCTAGTTTGTTCATTCCGTTTAGTGAAATGAGGTTCTTAGAAAACTACACAGCTGCACTTGCGGCAGCAGACTACTACAGATACATGTTAAATACGGTTACCGTAGCTGCAATCTCTACTACCGGTACAGTTTTCACAACTATTTTCGCAGCATTTGCGTTTGCTCGCTTAAACTTTAAAGGTAGAGAATTCTTATTCATGCTACTGATATCTACCATGATGATACCGGGGGAGATGTTTGTAATTACAAACTACATCACGGTAACGCGACTAGGTTGGTATTCTCCAATTGCAGCAAATCAGACTTATATGGATGCTTTGCTTGCATTGACTATGCCGTTTATGACGAGTGTATTCTACATATTCTTCCTTCGTCAAACTTTCAAACAAATACCTGATGAACTATACTTAGCGGCGAAGGTGGACGGCACAACTGACTGGAAATATTTATGGAAAATTATGGTTCCAATTGCATCTCCAACCATCATCACAATTACCATTCTAAATGCAATGGGGACATGGTCTGCTTATATTTGGCCAAAACTTGTAACGACAAAAGTTGAGTATCGCCTTGTAACCAATGGATTACGTGAAGCGTATCAAACCATCGAAGGAAGAGTCAATTATAACGAACAGATGGCAGCTGCTCTTATCGTTACAACACCACTATTAATTGCTTTCTTGCTTCTTCGTAAATACATCATGCGTGGTGTGTCTAGAAGCGGTATCAAGGGTTAAAACCCATAAAATATTAGAAATAGAAAGATTAATTAGGAGGAGAATCATGAAGAAAACATTTGCTTTGCTTATCATGGGACTGCTTTCACTTGCTATGGCAGGGTGTGTTCGTATCGACGAAGATCCTTACGTTGTAGATTGTGAGCAATTCCCAACTCATCCCGAGTGTATAACAGACATCGATCCAGATAATCCAGAGGGACCTGGTATCGTTAATGTTTTGGATGAGTTCCCGACAGAACCTGTCACCATTACATTTTGGCATGTATATGGGGAAGGGAAAAGTGCCCTATTGAATGAAATGATTGCAGAGTTTGAAGAATTGCATCCAAACGTAACAATTGATTCATTATCGCAAGGTAGTTATACAGATATCCGTGATTTTACGAAAAATGCGATTGCATCAGGAGGAGAACTTCCTACAATTGTCATCGGATATCCTGATCATGTTGTTGAGTACATGAAGGGTGACGCAGTCATTCCTTTAGACGATTTTATTAAGAGCGAAAAATGGGGCGTTGATTTAGATGACTTCATCACCTCGTATGTTGAAGAAAATGCACAATATCAAAATGGTTTAATGTACTCTATTCCTTACTCTAAATCTACTGAAATGATGGTTTATAACAAAGATGTAATAGATGCTCATGCTGCAGAAATTGAAGCTGCACTAGGTGAACCATTCCCTGAAGACAGACCATTAACTTGGGCTGAACTAGATCTGCTTGCTGCCATCTTAGTAGATCCAAACTGGGATGATGATAATCCAACACCTAACAAATGTGAATTCTTAATCAACTATGACTCAGCTGCTAACTTCTTTATCAACAATGTACGTATGTGGCAAGGTGGATACACAAACCAAAACGGCGATATTTTAGTTCAAGATGATAATACTATCGCAATGCTTGAATATGTAGCTCAACGTTTCTATGATAAAACAATGGTCGTACCAGTAGAATGGAGCGCAAACTATGGAAGTGAATTCTTCATTAATGGAGAAATCTGCATGAGTGTAGGATCTACTGCTGGAATAAATTACAACATTCCTTCGGATGGTTCATTTGAAGTCGGTGTTGCACCGGTTCCTCAATATGACACAGCTCACAAATCTGCTGTCCAACAAGGACCAAACATTTCAATTATGAAGAAAACAACTGACGCGCAACGATTAGTAGCTTGGGAATTTATTAAATATCTAATCAGCGCTGAAAACACCGCTAAATGGGCAATGGATACGGGTTATTTACCTGTAAGATATAGTGGTTATGAAAGTGATGTCTATCAAAGTTTCTTGCAAATTGATGACATTTCTAATTCCCAATACTATTTCTCTAAAGCAGCTCAAGCAGCTTCCTTACAAAGAGATTACTTTGAATATGATCCAGCATTCGCAGGAGCTTATACATCTTCTGATGCACGCGACGCATCTGAAATCGCAATGAATGCGCTGTATGGAATAATGGCTCTTGCTAACAGAAATAATGAAACACCTGATATTCCTAGCAGTGTTGACACAGTCATTCAAGACATGTTGTCATCCTTAAACGCAGACTAATAAACAAAGAAAGAGTGATTTAAATGTTCAGAAAGACATTTCTGACAGTCCTACTAACAACCCTGATCTTGTTACTTGCAGCTTGTCAAAATGAACCACCAAAGACAGATAGTGAAATATTAATAGAAGTAAGAGATTCTATTGTATTTGAAGAAACCCAATTAGCTACTGATTTAATTATCCCAGAAATTAGCACTGATGGCGTTGAAGCTACTTGGATTTCTAGCAATCCAGAATATCTAGAAGAAGATGGCACCGTTCATAGACCGGCGTACTATCAGACGAATCAGGATGTCTCTCTGACACTCGCTCTTAAGAAAAACGACATCGTCATAACAAAAGTGTTTCCTTTCACAGTTTTAAAAGAAGAAGCACCTGAAAATCTTGAATTAAACACGAAATATACTGATGAACTCGAGTTGTCATTCGATTATGAAAATAGAAATTTCATTGCTGATGGCGTGGGAGAAGTTACATTGGTTCAATGTGTAGACGGTGATACTGCCCATTTCACAGATGGAAGTCAAACATTCAGTGTTCGTTTTTTAGGCATAAATACACCAGAAAGTACAGCAAAATTCGAACCATGGGGAAAAGCAGCTAGTGAATTCACTTGTGAAAAACTGACAAACGCTAGTCATATTGTATTACAGGCTGATCCAGCCGCCGGGCGCATGGATAATTATAACGAACGTTGGCTTGCTTGGGTTTGGTATGATGGTAGACTCCTTAATTTAGAGTTGCTTGAACAAGCATATACCAAGCCAACTGGTGGAATTGACACATACTATGGGAAACTGTTTTACGATGTTAGTTTAGAAGTAAAATATACTGGACGACGTGTTTGGGGAGAAATTGATCCAAATTTTGACTACAGTAGAGAAGGTATTCAACTAACAATAGAAGAACTTGTAACTAATCCAGAAGAATATTTCGGCAAAAAAGTTTCTATTCATGGAATTGTTACTCGTCGCATTGGCGCTACTGCTTTCATTCAAGAAGGAGACTACGGCATTTATCTATATAATCGAGTTTCCTTTACGCCTAACTTAACAGTTGGAAACGAAGTAATCATTTCTGGATTAACAGTTACCTACTACCCCGATAAGGAAACAGGAGCTTTACAAGTTTCTGGATACCAGGAACGAGAAGACTACTCACAGGTTGTAAGCAAGGGAAACAGTGTAGATCCACAAATAGTGTCAATTGATCAATTAGATGATACTTATGTTGGAAGACTGTTACAATTTGAACATCTAACAATCTTAAGCGTTTATGAAAGCGAAGATGCATTCACAGTCATTGCGAGCGACCAAAACAATAATACTATTACAATAAGAAAATCGGAAGCTGCACCAGATGACATTACAACTGACCTCTTCCCAGTAGGTGGAACAGTCACAGTCATTGCGCCACTTTCGAAGTATCAGTCCAATTATCAACTAATGTTGTCATCAATTGATGACATAATAGATGAATAATTTTTACAATAATAAAAATGGAGGAGATTTAGAAGAATGATGAAGAAACTATTGGCCTTAGGCCTAGTTCTTGTTGGTCTGTTTACCTTGACGGCATGCCGCCAAACCACTGGACCAACACCAGAAGAGCTTCTCACCATGATTAGTGAAGCCATGGATGAATTAGCACTTCCGGAAGAAACAAGTAGTGATCTTGTGTTACCTAATACAGGGTTACACGAAGTTACTATCACTTGGGAATCTAGTGATCCTGACATTATCGCAAGTGACGGCACCGTAACTCAACCTTGGAATACTGAAGGTGATCAAACAGTAACTATCACTGCGACACTTACTTTAGAGGACCAAAGTCTCATTAAACGATTTGACGTAACCGTCAAAGCTGCGACTGAACTCAACGATACAGAAAAAGTTGAAGCTGACACCGCTTCCTTGTTCATTGAAGAAGGTCCTGTATATACTGATTTGATTTTGCCAACTGAAGGTCCTAATGGCACAACTATCACATGGGATTCAGACAAACCTGCTTATATCACCAAATATGGTGTAGTAACAAGACCTGAACCTGGTACTGGTGATGAAGTTGTTACCATGACTGCAACAATTAGTCTTAACGGTGTGGAACGTACAAAAACATTTGAATTTCGCGTAATTGAAGATGTTGAAGTCAATACTATTGCCGACATCAAAGCCAATGTTGAAGTTGGAGACAATGTTCTAATTCGTGCATTAGTGCTTGGACTCTTCCAAGAAGGAACATACAAAGGTTACTATGCATACGATGGCACTGGATTCATCTACATGCATATTGGTACCCAAATGCCAACAGTTGAAGTCGGAAAAGTATACCAAATTGCAGGAGAATACGACAAATATTATGGCATGCCACAAGTTGCTTATCCAACTGAAGAAACAGAATTGGATATGACAATTGAATGGCCAACTCCTAGAACTGTCACAATTGATGAAATTATTGCATATACGAATATCGTTGATCCAAATTACTTCAGCGAATATATTACAATTACAGGTACAGTGACATACGATGGAACATATTATTACCTTGAAGATGAGAATGGAGACAAAGTTGAACTTAATGATGATTCCGATATTTCACTCTTAATCGCTGAATTAGGTAAATCGGTCACAATTAACGGTTTCTATCATTCTTATCACAGTGCACATGGTAACCATCAGATTTC
>CAZZJG010000002.1:15072-19911 GCA_964654395.1 uncultured Candidatus Izemoplasmatales bacterium | reverse complement strand
CGGTATTGAAACACTGTGACCATGGACTATTATTTTTATGTGTGCTCACACATCCAACTACCGGTGGCGTTACAGCTAGTTTTGCGATGCTTGGAGATATCCATATCGCTGAACCTGGCGCTTTAATTGGCTTTGCGGGACCAAGGGTAATCGAACAAACTATTCGTCAGAAATTACCAGAAGGATTTCAACAATCGGAGTTTTTGCTTGAAAAGGGTTTTATTGATTTGTTACTTCATCGAAAAGATATGCGTGATACTCTCGCAAAACTTCTAAAGCTTCATGGGAAGGTGATGGAATGAATATTTTGGAAAAAGAGAGGAAATTACATGAACTTGAAGAAAAAGTTTTAGAGCTTCATGATCAAGAGTTAATTAAATCCCTAAAAGAAGAGATAAGAAAATATAAAACCGAAACAATGACCAAATTATCAGCTTGGGATCGCGTTTTACTAGCGCGTCATCCTAAACGCCCAACTTCAATGGATTTTATTTCACATATATTTGATGATTTTATCGAATTACATGGCGACCGTCTATATGGCGATGATGAAAGCATTATTGGAGGAATTGCTTCATTTTATGGCCAACCAATTACAGTTATTGCTCAACAAAAAGGTACTAACCTTGAAGATAATTTAAAACGAAACTTTGGGATGGTACATCCTGAAGGTTATCGTAAAAGTCAACGGCTTATGCGACAAGCAGAAAAGTTTCACCGACCTATCATTACTTTTATTGATACTCCCGGAGCGTATCCCGGTATTGGCGCAGAAGAAAGAGGACAAGGAGCCGCAATCGCCGAAAGTTTGATGTTGATGAGTTCATTAACGGTCCCTATTATCTCCATAATTATTGGGGAAGGTGGAAGTGGTGGAGCTTTAGCTATTGGTGTAGCTAATGAAGTTCTCATGTTAGAAAACGCCGTCTATTCGATTCTTAGCCCAGAAGGATATGCATCGATTGTGTGGAAAGACAGTAACCTAGCAGAAAAAGCTGCAGAGATAATGAAACTTACAAGTTATGATTTGAAAGAATTTGGTGTAATTGATGATATTATCAAAGAACCTATTGGTGGCGCGCATTTTGATCCTGATACTGTATATGATTATGTGAAAGTAGCTTTATCACAGGCGCTTTCAAGACTGATGGATCTAACACCAATTGAAATCCGGGAAAGCAGAATTCAAAAGTACCGATCAATGGGCTTTTTCCAAAGATTTAACTATGACAACTTAGGAGGCATACAAAGATGATACATACAAAAGTAATTGCGACAGGGAGCTTTGTACCGGATAAAGTGTTAACCAACTTTGATTTAGAACAAATAGTAGATACATCGGATGAGTGGATTCGCTCGCGTACCGGAATTGAAAAAAGACATATTGTAACTAGTGAAAAGACACTAGATTTAGCATATGAAGCATCCATAAAAGCATTGTCAAAAGCGGGTGGCACTTTACAGGAAATTGATTTAGTCATTGTAGCGACGGTTACGCCTGACTACTATTTTCCTGGAGTATCGCAATTACTTGCGAAAAAGTTAGGTTTAATAGGTGTTATGGCTTTTGATATAAACGCTGCGTGTAGCGGTTTTCTGTACGCTTTAGAGATCGCAGATAAAATGATTCGCAGCGGCAACTATCACACGGCGTTAGTAGTTGGCGCAGAAACGTTAACGAGATTAACAGACTTCACAGATCGAAATACTTGTGTTCTATTTGGTGATGCAGCTGGTGCTTTGATTTTACAAAAAGCAAATGAACAAGGAATATTTTCAATTGTGACAGGTAGTGATGGTGATGAAGATAAACTACTTGTTTGTGATAATGTATCATTACGTAATCCTTTTGAAAAAGCGACAAATAAATATGACTATATCCATATGAAAGGTAGCGAAGTATTTAAATTTGCGACAAGAATTATGCCAAAAACAATAAAACAACTGCTTTTACAAAATGATGTAAAATTAGATGATTTAGATTTGATTGTTGCGCACCAAGCAAACACTAGAATTATCGAAAAAGCCGCCAAAGATCTTTCTTTTCCAATGGAAAAAATGTTTGTGAATATATCTCAGTACGGTAATACAAGCGCCGCAAGCGTTCCTTTAGCGATTGATGAAGCGATTACTAAGAAGGTATTAAAACCAGGTGATTTATTTATAACTGTTGCGTTTGGGGGTGGGCTCACATGGGGCGGAGCTCTAATAAGACTTTAGGGGAAAATATGAAGAAGATTGCATTTCTTTATGCAGGACAAGGATCTCAATATCCTGGCATGGGCATAGATTTCTTTCTTGATTCTGCTTATAAAGATGAAATTGACCTTTCAAACAAGATACTTGGCTTTGATATAAAAAAGGTGTTATTAGATGAAGAAAAAGTCAATAAGACTGAATACACTCAGCCACTATTATTTTTGATGCAAGTGCTAATTACAAGGCGTTTACAAGATAAAGGAATTACATCTACGCATACTGCTGGTTTATCACTTGGTGAATATGCTGCTTTGTATGATGCAGGGTGTATTGATTTTAAAACTGGAATATATTTGCTGAAAGAAAGAGCTAAATTAATGGCGCAAGCCGCAAAAAATACAAATGGCAAAATGGTAGCTATTATCGGTCTTTCCGATTTAGAAGTAGAGGATATTTGTAATATGTTATCAGGTTGTCAAGTAGCGAACTATAATACTATAGGACAAGTAGTAATTAGTGGTGAGACAAAAGCCGTGCTTGAAGGTGCGTCTTTAGCGAAAAAAAGAGGCGCAAAAAGAGTAATTGAACTAAATACAACAGGCGCTTTTCATTCACCTTTAATGGAACCAGCAAAAAAAGCATTTGCGAATATTTTAAAGCCCATGAATATCAATAATCCTTCAAAAAAGCTTTATGTAAATGTTACAGGAAATATACCAAGTGTTGATTTAAAACAAATATTGGCAAAACAGATCACATCACCTGTTTTGTTTAAACAAACGCTTGAACATATGCTTAAAGATGGAGTTGATACTTTCATTGAAATAGGACCGAAGAAGACTTTGTCTTCATTTGTGAAGAAAATAAATCGTCAAGCGACTATTCTGCATATTGAAGATGAAGCATCGATGCAGGTAGCACTAAATAAACTGGGGGTAAAGTAATGGATTTTAATGGTAAAACAGTTATTATCACAGGAGCTAACAGTGGAATTGGTAAAGAGATTGCGCTAATGTTTGGTGAACGGAAAGCTAATGTTGTTGTCAATTACATTGTGAATGAAGAAGCAGCGAGTGATGTCGTACAACACATTCATAATTTGGGCGGAAGTGCCATTAAAATATATGGTGATGTCACAAAACTAAATGATTGTGAGAACATAATCAAAAAGACAAAAGAAAAGTATGAAACTGTAGACATACTAATTAATAACTCTGGAATTACGCGGGACAATTTGCTTGTGCGCATGAAGGAAGAAGAGTTTGATCAAGTAATTGATGTAAATTTAAAAGGAACTTGGAATATGTGTAAAGCAAGCGTACGCACTTTTACTAAACAAAGATTCGGAAGAATTATTAATATCGCAAGTGTTGTTGGTGTTATCGGAAATGCTGGGCAAAGTAACTATGTTGCTTCAAAAGCAGGAGTAATAGGTTTAACTAAATCATTAGCGAAAGAACTAGGAAGTAGAAACGTTACCGTTAATGCTATTGCGCCTGGGTTTATCGAGACAAACATGACTAAAGAATTGCCAGAAGAAGTGCGTAAAGCATATTTAAGTCAAATTCCCCTAGGGCGTTTTGGTGGGGCTAAAGATATTGCCTCTGCCTGTCTATTTTTAGCTTCTAACGAAGCATCTTACATTACCGGAAGCACTATACATGTAAATGGAGGGATGATTGGATGAAACGGCGCGTTGTTGTGACAGGTCTTGGAGCTATTACGCCAATAGGAAACACCTGGAGAGAGACATGGGAAGCAGCGAAAAATGGGAAGTGCGGTATTGATTTTATTCAAAATCATGACATGCAAGATTTAAATGTAAAAATTGGTGGCGAAATTAAAAACTTTGATTTTGAAGATGCGCTTGGTAAAAAGTTTGTAAAACGTATGGATCGTTTTGTACAACTTGCATTGATTAGCGCAAGAGAAGCTGTATTAGATAGTAAAATTGATTTTAACCTTGTCAATCGAGACAGAGTTGGCGTATATTATGCCAGTGGAATCGGAGGACTAGAAACAATCGCTAAAGAAGAAGATAAAGTGAATAAAAAAGGTTATCATCGGATATCACCCTTTTTTATTCCAGGAGCGATTGTAAATATTGCTGCTGGTCAAATCGCTATTGAGTTTGGTCTTCATGGAATGTCAACATCAACTGTTACTGCTTGCGCAAGTTCAACCAATAGTATTGGGGATGCTTTTCGCGCTATTCGCGATGGTTATCTTGAAGTTGTTATTGCTGGTGGGAGTGAAGCTAGTTTGATTCCTCTTGGGATTGGTGGTTTTGACGTTATGCAAGCATTAAATCGTTCTAATGATCCTTCGTATGCATCAATTCCATTTGATAAAAACAGAAGTGGTTTTGTGATGGGAGAAGGATCTGCGACATTGATTTTGGAAGAGTACGAACATGCTAAAAAACGCGGCGCAACCATTTACGCTGAAATAGCTGGTTATGGCGCAACTACGGATGCGTATCATGTAACTGGCCCGGACCCAGAAGGAAGAGGGGCTACAAAATGCATGTTAATGGCAATAAAAGATGCTTCTTTACATATTGAAGACGTTGAATATATAAATGCTCATGGCACGTCAACACCATTAAATGATAAAATTGAAACGCTGGCGATTAAAAAT
>CAZZJG010000002.1:0-15062 GCA_964654395.1 uncultured Candidatus Izemoplasmatales bacterium | reverse complement strand
ATGCGAGAATGTTATCATGCTAAATATTTTAAAAGTGATATTAAAAATGCTTTTGGTGAGCACGCATATAAGCTAAACATCTCATCGACAAAATCAATGACTGGTCATTTACTTGGTGCTAGTGGTGCAGTAGAAGCGATTTTTACTTTGCTTAGCGTTAAAGAAGACTTTGTCCCACCAACAATTAATACAAAAGAACTTGACCCAAATGAATGTGATTTGAATTACACTCTTGAAAATGGTATAAAAAAAGAAGTACGTGTTGCTTTATCAAATAGCCTTGGTTTTGGGGGGCACAACGCAACAATCTTGTTTAAGAAGGTGATGTAAATGAAACTTACAAGTAATCAAATTCAAGAAATCATCCCCCATCGTTATCCGTTTTTGTTTATTGATTGGGTAGAAGAACTTGAACCTGGTAAAAGATGTAAAGCTATTAAAAACGTCAGCTCTAATGAAATGCATTTTCTAGGTCATTTTCCGCAGGAACATGTTATGCCGGGTGTTTTAATAGTCGAAGCACTTGCGCAAACAGGAGCGGTAAGTGTTTTATCGTTAGAAGAAAACAAAGGAAAAATTGCTTATTTTGCTGGAATTGACAAATGTAAATTTAAACGCAAAGTATTACCAGGAGACAGGCTTGTTTTAGATGTGGAACTCACAAACATGAAAAGAAATATAGGTATTGGTAAAGCAGTTGCGACGGTAAATGGTGAAATTGCTGTTACAGCTGAACTAAAGTTTGTGATCGGAAATTAAGGCGCATTTGCGCCTTTTTTTCATTTTTTTCATTTTATGAAAACGTTTTTATGGTATAATATGGGTAAATAAAGCATCAATCCTTTGGAAAGGGTGATATGATGAAACTGCTGAAAATTTTTGATTCACGTGATCAAAAATCGGGAGCACAACCGATTATTTATCGTAATGCAGTCAGAGCGATTATTCTTAAAGGTGAGGAAGTCCTTTTAATTTATAGTGAAAAAGCAAAAGAATATAAATTCCCAGGTGGCGGAATCGAACAAGATGAACCAAAAGAACAAGCGCTTAAGCGGGAAGTTTTAGAAGAAACAGGAAGACTGATTAAAAGCGTAAATGAATCACTAGGTTATGTCGATCAGCTTTATAATGATATTTATGACCCAAAGAAATATTTTTATCAAAGAAGTTATTATTATTTTTGTGAAATTAATGATGAGTATCAAGGTATGAAACTTTCCGAATCTGAACGCGCTATGCGCTATCTTCCAGTATGGGTAAATTTGGATGAAGCGATAGAAACAAACGAACAAAAAATCACTAATCATGACGAATCCCCCTGGACAAACAGAGAGTTATTTGTGATGAAATTGTTAAAGGAGATGCTTTAATGAGAGGATTTGAGAAGACAAGGGATTATCAATATCTAGACTTTGATTTGCCAAAGCGCTCGACCAAACATAGCGCCGGTTATGACCTTGCCTTAATTGAAGATTTAGTAATTCCTGCTGGTAAAATTGCGCTTGGTAAAACTGGAATTAAAGCGTACATGCAAGAAGGAGAAGTACTTAAAATACACGCAAGAAGCAGTTTAGCTTTAAAACGAGGCCTCATGCTCGCAAACGGGGTTGGTGTTATTGATAGGGACTATTATTCTAACGAAGAAAATGATGGTCATATCATGATTAGTCTTTACAATTATACGGATAAAGATATTACTTTACGGAAAGGTGAGAGAGTCGCGCAAGCTATTTTTGAAAAGTTTTTAACTTCAAGTGATGACAGTATTCAAACTGCAAAACGAAAAGGCGGGTTTGGTAGTACAGGAAGATAACAATTGTCATTGACACACATTATAGAAGTGATACAATAGAATTGACGTTAGGTGTCCTTTCGGACATAACAGGGAATTGAGTGAAAGTCTCAAGCTGTCCCAGCAACCGTGATACGGACGAAATGCAAGAGCCACTGCTTTAGCGGGAAGGCGCAGAGTAGGATGATGTCAAGCCGGTAGACCTACCTAGTGTCAAACGCAAAATACTCCTGGGTAATGAGTATGCGGGCATTGACGATTTCGTTCTTGTTTGCAAATCATCCAGGAGGATGGTTTTTTCTTTTTCAATACATAAAAGGAGGCTTAAAAATGAAAAAACTATTCTCTGTCTTGTTAGGTGTAACTCTAGTATTTGGACTTGCTAGCTGCACAGAAACTGATCTGTCAAACCAAATCGCAACACTAGAGGAAACCCTAAATAACGCTGAAGAAGAGATAGCTTTACTGAAGGAGACGCAAACTAGTTTAGAAGAAGCGTTATCAGAAAAGCTAGATGTGACGATCACTTTATCCTTTACTGATTTATCTGGAAGTGAAAAAGTAGCTACTTATGCTTTTGATGCAGAAAATGTTCCTGCGCTTAAGGACTTGCTTGTCCTAGCTTTTGGGGCGGATATTGTTTCTTCAGAATACGGTAGTTATCTTGCGGGTTTAAGGGACGTAACAGTGCCATATGGGGCTTTTATTCAAATCTCTGAAAACGGTGAAATAACAAGCGTTGGCATTGATGATTTAACGCTAGAAGATGGTGATTCGTTCCAACTAGACATTGTTTGGTGGGACCCATTAATGCAGGAAGTATATGAAGCGCTTATTTTGTTTGTGACAAATCAACTTGATAACTACATTTCAACTGAATATATCGACTACAACGTTTTACTAGGAACGAAAAATTTATTTATTGTTCCTGTAAGTGAAACTGATATTACAAATTATTTAAATAACCTTGAAAAAAGCTCGATACAAGACTTTTTTAAAGCAAGTGTTATTGCGAGCGTGCTTTCTGATGATGCTTTGTTAAATCAGTACTTGTTGGATTTATCAAACTTGATGGAAACAGGACCTTATGGACAAACTGCATTACCGCTTTTAGCGCTTAATGGGTACAACGCATCTTTTGATTATAGCAATTATGTAACAGATGCAATTACATATTATGAAAATCATTCTCTCGTTCAGGAAGGACTTGATGCAGGGGCACTTGGTGTGATGGGTCTTTCATTTTACCAAGATGACCCAAGTGTTATGCAACTAATTAATGATTATGTACAATATGTAAAAGACTCGCAATTAGATACTGGTGGCATGAAGAGCGAGGATGTTAATTGGAATGAAACAGTATATCCTGGTGTTGAAAACGCTGCGACCATGTCCCAAGTTATTTTAGCTTTGATGTCTGTTGGATTAGACCCCAGCGGCGATGATTTTACTAAGGGAGATCATAATCTAATTACTAGATTGTTAGAGTTCCAACTTGATAATGGTCTATTTGACTGGGATTTAAACGATGATATAGAGGGCGATGCTTCTTTTAGTTCGCCACAAGCATTTTTAGCTTTAGCGCAATTTTATCGCTATAAAAGCAGTTATGGTGAAGATTATATTCCATTTGTGAAATGAGGGTGAATAGGATGAAAAAGTGGCTTTTTACAGGGCTAGTGTTAATACTGACTTTTGTCAGTCTTTTCATCCTAAACTTAGAAGCAATTACGCAGGATAGTGGTGAAATCACAATTGTTTTACAAAGTGGTAACTTGACCATAAAGGAAGAAACAATTAGTTTTAAAGAAGGAGATACACTTTTAAATGTTTTAAGTGAATCTTTTGATGTAAAATGCGCAGATCAAAATTATCAACCAACATCATGTGAAAATACGCCAATAATAGGAACAGTTATTCTAGGGTTAGATGATGTGCTGACAGATTGGACCCATAATTACTTAGCGATTTATATTGATGGTACTTATAGCACTGTTGGAATTGACCATATAGTGCTTTCTGATGGCATGACGATTACATTTGTAAAAACAAATGTAGGTGAGAATTAGTGAGTACTCGTCGCATGCTTTTTGTATCGCTTGCTGTAGCGATTACTTTTGTGCAAGAACAGCTTCTTGTATTCTTACCTAATGTTCAATTTACGATACTGCTTATATTTGTTTTTTCTAGTGTATTTTCGTTAAAAGAAAGTGTTGTATATGTTATTACATACGTTATTCTTGATAATCTTTATATGGGTGGTTTTCAAGTGATTAATGTAGTGCCAATGTTATTTGCTTGGAACCTAATTCCCCTTTCGCTTCATACATGGCTAAAGACAAGAAATGAACTTAAGTTAGCATTTGCGGCCTTTGGCTTTGCGTTTATTTATTCATGGAGCTTCCTTCCAGGAGTAGTGCTTCTTTATGGTCTTAAGCATATGTGGTCGGTTTATTTACTTGCAGATCTTCCCTTTGAAGCTATTTTGGCAGGTACAGGATTTTTAAGTGTTTTGTGGCTTTATCAACCACTAAGGATGGTACTTGTTTCTTTGCTTGGAAGCGATATGCAAACAAATAGGTTTTTATAACAAAATAAATTCGCTTGTTTATAAATTTTTTTCTTGCAAATGAAAGGTGCTTTTGTTAAAATATAAAAGCCGTCAAATACACACACACCCAAGCGCCATCTCGTGAGCCGCAAAATTGCGGTGGGATGCCGTTTTGAGGGTCGTGGAGGTATAATCAAAAGGAGGAATAAAAAATGGCAGTAGTTACAATGAAACAACTGCTGGAAGCAGGTGTGCATTTCGGTCACCAAACACGTCGTTGGAATCCGAAAATGAATCCATACATCTACACCTCTCGTGGTGGGATCCATGTTATTGACCTGCAAAAGACAGTTGTAAAATTCGAAGAAGCATATGAAAAAATGCTAGAAATTGCCCAAAAGGGTGGAAAAGTTCTCTTTGTTGGAACAAAAAAACAAGCTCGTGATGTAGTAAAAGAAGAAGCAGAAAAAAGTGGACAATACTATGTATCACAACGTTGGCTCGGTGGAACTCTCACAAACTTTAAAACAATCCGTAAGAGCATTCGTAAATTACATGATTTTTATCGTCAAGAAAAAGATGGTACATTTGATCGCTTGACAAAGAAAGAAGTTATTCTTCGTAAAAAAGAAATGGCACGTCTGGAAAAATTCCTTGGTGGAATTAAAGAAATGAAGACACTTCCAGAGGCAGTATTTGTAGTTGATCCACTTTATGATCTTAACGCTGTTAAAGAAGCGAAGAAATTAAACATTCCAGTATTTGGAATTTCTGATACTAACTGCGATCCAGATTTACTTGACATATTTATCCCAGCAAACGATGATGCTATTCGTTCTATCAAATTGATTGTTGGAAAAATGGCAGAAGCATTCATGGTTGCAAATGCCGGAGATACAGGTGACGTTTCTAAGGAGCAAGAAGCACCGAAAAAAGTTGAAAAAGCCGAGGAAGCTCCAGTAAATAAGGTAAAAGAAGAAACTAAAGAAGCTCCCTTGAAAGTAGAACAGCCCGCTAAAGAACAGCCCGTAAAAGAAGAAACAACTGAGGAAAAAGTTGATTTAGGAAACATGACGGTAAAAGAATTACGTGAACTAGCGAAAGCTAAAGGTCTATCGGGTTATTCAAAGATGAAAAAAGCGGAACTGATTGACGCTTTAAAATAAAGAAGAGCTTTTGAGCTCTTCTTTTTGCAAGAATTATTTAGTTATGTTATCATGACGTTGAAATGAAACTCAAAAAATGGAGGAATGAATATGGCAATTACAGCTGCGCTTGTAAAAGAGTTGCGTGAAAAAACTGGTGCCGGCATGATGGATTGTAAAAAGGCACTCACTGCGACAGATGGCGATATCACAAAAGCAATTGACTGGTTACGAGAAAAAGGAATTGCAAAAGCTGCGAAAAAACAATCAAGAATCGCCGCTGAAGGTATTTGTAATGTACTTGTAAATGGTAATGAAGCAGTAATTTATGAACTTAACTGTGAAACAGACTTTGTGGCGAAAAACGACGATTTTCAAGCTTTAGTGCAAAAAATTGGCAAGGCAATTCTCGCTTCTAATGCAACTAATCTTGAAGAAGCACTAAAAGTTGATTTTGAAGGAAAAACTTTGGAAGAGGCGTTGGTTGATGAGACTGCACGCATCGGGGAAAAACTTTCTCTTCGTCGCGTCAGCCGCGTTGTAAAAGAAAATGGCGCAAGTTTTGGTGCTTATGTACATATGGGTGGTAAAATAGCTACTTTAACTGTTGTTGCTGGTGTAGACGAAGAAAGCGCAAAAGACGTTGCGATGCATGTTGCTGCTATTAACCCAAAATATCTTGATCAAAGTCAAATTAGTGATGAAGTTATTGAACATGAAAGAGAAGTTTTAACTAAAGAAGCTCTTAACGAAGGAAAACCAGCGAATATTGTTGAAAAAATGGTTGCTGGCCGTTTGAATAAGTACCTCAAAGAAATCTGTCTTGTTAACCAACCATTTGTTAAGAACCCTGACTTAACTGTTGAAAATTTTGTTGCAGAAAAGGGTGGAAAAATTCTCTCCTTCTTACGATTAGAAGTTGGCGAAGGAATTGAAAAACGCAAAGATGACTTTGCGGAAGAAGTTATGGCGCAAGTTAAAGCATAAAAAAGGCACATTCGTGCCTTTTTATATGAAATGCTAGACGCAGGCCCCCTCTTTTATGATATAATAATGATAGTAAAGACCCTGGAGGTATGTCGATGAGTAAAAAGACAAGAGTCATTTTGAAATTAAGTGGTGAAGCGTTAAGTGGTGACAACGGTCATGTTATAGATCCTGAAAAAGTGCGAGATATCGCAAGAGAAATTAAAGAAGCTTACGATATTGGCACATTAGAAATTGGTATAATTGTTGGTGGTGGTAATATTTGGCGCGGTGCAACTGCGAGCGCAATGGGAATGGAGCGTTCATCGGCTGACTATATGGGGATGCTTGCGACAATTTTAAATGCCTTGGCCTTGCAAAACGCTATTGAAGAACTGGGAATAGAAACAAGAACGATGACTAGTTTGAATATTCCACAAGTCGCCGAACCTTATATCCGCCGTAAAGCAATTAGTAACTTAGAAAAAGGACGGATTGTCATCTTTGGCGGGGGGACAGGAAATCCATATTTCTCCACTGATACAACTAGCGCCTTGCGGGCTGCTGAGCTAGGGGCAAAGCGTATTTTAATGGCGAAAAATGGTACGGACGGTGTTTATGATAAAGATCCACGAACTAATCCTGATGCTGTTAAGTTTGATCATTTAAATCACCAAGAAGTACTAGAGAAAGGACTTCAAGTTATGGACTCGACAGCGAGCGCGCTTTGTAAAGATAATGGCATTCAAATTGTTGTGTTTGATATGAATAAAAAGGGCAATATCAAACGGGCCGCCATGGGTGAAATGGTTGGCACTGTAATTGATTAAGGAGGAAAGACAATGATTGACATGATTCTGATGGAACTAGAAGAAAAAATGGAAGAACGCGTCAAGAATTTATCCCATGAACTAGCTAAAGTTCGCACTGGACGCGCTAATCCAAAAATGTTTGATGAAGTTCATGTTCCTTACTATGGCGTGGAAACACCAATTACCCAAGTAGCGAATATTAGTGTACCAGAGCCAACGCAAATTTTAATTAAACCTTATGATCGTTCGATTGTGAAAGAAGTAGAAAAAGCGATTTTAGCTGCGAATTTAGGCGTAACGCCTAACAACGAAGGAACGCAACTACGCATTGTGCTTCCACCGCTTACACGTGATGTCCGTGAGGAACTTGTTAAAATGGTAAAGAAATATGGTGAAGAAGCCAAAATCTCTATTCGTAACTATCGTCGTGACGCAAATGACCAAATTAAAAAATTAGAAAAGAATCACGAAATTAGTGAAGATGATTCAAAAATTCACCAAGAAGATGTCCAGGATTTGACTGACAAATATGTGAAAAAAATTGAAGAAGTTGTAAAAGAAAAAGACGAAGAAATTATGCATGTATAGGCCGGTTATACCGGCTTTTTTCTTTGCACTAGGGTAATGCTTTCAAAATATTTCGCCATATAGTATAATATTCAGTTGTAAACGAGGTGAGAAAAAATGATTGGACAAAAACTTAATCCCTATAGAATGCCACGTCACATAGCGATTATTATGGATGGGAATGGTCGTTGGGCGAAAAAGAGAAAAATGCCAAGAACTTATGGGCATAAAAAAGGTAGTGAAAACTTAAAAAATATCGCAATTGCGTGTAGACATCTTGGAATTGAAGTTTTAAGTGTTTATGCTTTTAGTACGGAAAATTGGAAAAGACCAAAGGAAGAAGTTGATTATTTAATGCGTCTTCCACGTGAATTTCAAGAGACTTTTAAAGGACAATTTAAAGAAGAAGATATCCGGGTGATGTTTTCTGGTAGGAAAGACCGTGCACCTAGTCAAGTAAGAGAATTGATGGAAGAAGTAGAAGAAAGAACAAAAGATCGAAAAGGCATGATTCTTAATATTTGTTTTGATTATGGTAGTCGGTATGAAATTTCACAGGCAATGAAAAAGATTGCCTCTAGGGTAAAAGATGGGAAGTTAACAGTCGATGAGATTAATGAAAATGTTATTAACCAAAATTTATATACGTATAATTTACCAGAACTTGATTTATTAATTCGGACAAGTGGCGAAAAACGCATTAGTAATTTCTTGCTGTGGCAACTAGCTTATAGTGAACTGTACTTTACAAAAGTACACTGGCCTGCGTTTTCGAAACGGCATTTAATTAAAGCAATACGTGACTTTCAGTCTCGAAATAGACGGTTTGGTGGACTTGGGGGAGTGAAAAAGTAATGAAACAACGTTTGTTTACAGCTATAATTATGCTTGTTTTATTTGTGCCTCCTTTTATTGTTGGTGGACTTTTATTATTAGGTTTGATTGCTGCATGGAGCCTTATTGCCTCCTTTGAATTACTTGGCGCTATGGGAAAAGAAAAAAATAATTTTGTTGTGACGTTGTTTGTTTTAATGCTTGAATTTTTGCTTTTTCTAACAATTGCGCTTAATAATTTTGCTTACATTCCTCTTGTGTTATTGCTGATTTTTTTGACATTTGGTGTTTTTTATCTTTATTCTTCAGCTTTTAAGGTGTGCATGCTTGGCACTTGGACTTTGGCAGTGATGATACCAGCACTTGGTTTTGGTTCGCTTGCACTTATTGCATCAAGTAGTTTGCGTGCTATTGCGTTTATATTTGTTATTACAATTTCAACAGATATGTTTGCCTATATTATTGGCGTTCCTTTTGGGCGGCATAAACTAGCTCCTAGTCTTTCACCTAAAAAAAGTATTGAAGGAAGTATTGGTGGGTTAGTTGCTGCTACGTTATTTGTGACGCTTTATGTTGCGTTAGCTGGCTCTATAACGATTTTAAATATGACAATTAGTGTTGGATTAGCTCCACTTCTTGGATTTCTTATTAGCGTCATCGGGCAGGCTGGTGATTTATTTGCTAGTAAGATTAAACGTGAAGCTAGTATTAAAGATTATTCTTCTTTGCTTCCTGGGCATGGAGGGATTATGGACCGATTTGATAGTGCTATATGGGCATCAATGTTTATGGTTGTTTTTGTAATGGTGGTGGATCTTTTGTGAAAGATGTATATTTACTTGGCGCAACAGGTTCGATTGGAATGCAGGTTCTCGATATTATTCGGGCAAACCCAAATCAATTTCGTTTAGTGAGCGCGACAACTAATAAAAGGGTGGATTTGTTAAGAAAAATTATTCGTGAATTTCAACCACAGTTTGTATCTGTTGGGTCAAAAGAAGATCGCGATGCATTAAAAAAAGAGTTTGATAATCTTTTAGTTGGTTACGGAAAAAAAGGGTTAGTTCAAAGCGCTACTTTTGGTGAAAAAGGCAAAGGTATTGTGCTTAATGCAATTGTTGGTAGTGCTGGGCTTGAAGTGACTATCGCATCGATTAAACATCGACGTGATGTGGCCCTTGCGAATAAAGAATCTTTAGTGATTGGCGGTGAATTGATTACGCCCTTACTTAAGGAATACGGTGTGCGTTTACTACCTGTTGATAGTGAACACAGTGCTATTTTTCAGTGTTTAGTAGGAGAAGAGCCAAAAACTGTTAAAAAGATAATTATTACCGCAAGTGGTGGAAGTTTTCGTGATAAAAGTCGTGGTGATTTACGAAAAGTAACGATAAAAGATGCTTTAAATCATCCTAACTGGCATATGGGTGCAAAAATCACTATTGATTCAGCAACGATGATGAATAAAGGTCTTGAAGTTATTGAAGCGCATCATTTGTTTGATATTCCTTATGATCAAATTAGTACTGTGTTACATCGTGAAAGTATTGTCCATTCGCTTGTGGAGTTTCATGATGGTAGTATGCTTGCGCATTTGGGAATGCCGGATATGAGAGTTCCTATTTCTTATGCGCTTAATTATCCGAATCGTGCTTTTTATAACGCAAAGCGTCTTGATCTAGAAACGCTAGGTACACTTCATTTTGAAAAGTTATCATTTGAAAGATATCCAATGCTTAAGTATGCCTATGAAGCTGGTAAAAAGGGTGGGTATGCACCTACTGTATTAAACGCTGCGAATGAAGCTGCGGTGCATTTGTTTCTAAATGGTAGTATTTCCTTTTTGCAAATTGAACAAATCGTGTTACAATGCAGTAAACAATTTCACATTAAAAAGCCATTATCGTTAGCTGGTATTTTGGAAGTAGATGATATGGTGAAACAATATGTATTTAGTGCGTATATGACGAGGAAGTGAATGACATGGTATTACTTAATATTGTAGTATTTCTTATCAGTTTGTCACTTGTAATTATTCTTCATGAGCTAGGACATTTTTTACTAGCTAAAAGAGCTGGCATTTTGTGTCATGAGTTTTCCCTAGGAATGGGGCCGGTTATTTGGCAAAAGAAAAAAGGGGAGACCGTTTATTCTATCCGCGCTATACCTATTGGTGGATATGTATTGATGGCGGGAGAAGAAATTGATCAAGAGTTGGTAAAACCAGGGCAATATGTACGTTTGCGTTTTAATGACGATATTGTCGATTTGATTGTTCTTGATGAAAAAAGCCCTTCTTATGCTCATTTAGATAAGGTTTTTGTTGAATCAGTTGATTTATTAGGTAAAGAAGGAAAACCTCTTGCGATAAACCAATATCAAGTTGCGCGCGATGCGCATGTTGTTATAAAGAATAGAGAGATGCAAATCGCACCACACAATCGCCGCTTTGGGGCAAAAACATTATCGCAACGATTTTGGGCTGTTTTTGGCGGTCCCGCGATGAATTTTGTGTTAGCTTTAGTTGTATTTTTACTAGTAAACATGATTGTTGGAACACCTAATCTAGATGAACCTATAATAGGGTCTGTCGCTGATAATATGCCAGTTACAGGAATTATTGAAAAAGATGACCAAATTATTGAAATTGAAGGAGTCACTGTTAGTTCTTGGACGGATTTAGAAGATGTTCTTTCTAATCTAACAACTGATCGTAACATTGATATGGTGCTTCTTCGTGATGGGCAAGAAATAACTGTTTCTGTTAACCCTATTATATATATATTTAGTTTTGGGATTCATAGCGCAGAAGGAACAATTGATGAAGTTGTGATTGGGAGCGTTCCTGAAGGCACTTTCGCTGCTTCTATAGGTTTACAAGAGGGCGATAAGATTATTCGTATAGATCAAGATATAATTAGTAACTGGACCAACCTAATAGGTTCAGTAAACACTTTGGCAAACCTTCCTTTTGATGAAAACCGAGTTATTGAAGTTGAGGTTGTGCGTGATGATAGTAACATTGTTTTAACGAATAAAAAAGCTGAAACAGGGCCTTATGATCAGCCATATACGGCATTGTTTTTACAAAGTCAAAATGTAGATGTAGTGCAAATGCGTATTGGCATTAGTCCCGAGTATCATTTTAGTATAATAGCAGCTATTAAAGGTGGATTTAAGGATCTTGCCTCTAGCGCGATGGTAATTTTTACTACGATAGAGTTGCTTTTTGATAGTAGTGGTGCTGGCGCCTCTGTTGGTGTTGATGATTTAGCTGGTCCACTTGGTATTTATCAGATCACATCGCAAGCTTTATCCCAAGGTTTTGTTTCATTGCTTAGCTGGGTAGGCCTATTAAGCGTTAACCTCGGCATTGTAAATCTTTTACCAATTCCCGCACTTGATGGTGGCAGACTAGTATTTTTAGGGTATGAGTTTGTAAGTGGCAGAAAGCCAAATCAGAAAGTTGAAAATACGCTTCATTATGTTATGTATATAGCTTTAATGGGATTATTTATCTTTGTCACGTTTAATGATTTATTGAGATTGTTACAGTTGAAATAGGAGGTTTGTTATGAAACAGAGTTTAATGTTTATACCGACGAAGAAAGACGCGCCTAAGGACGCAGAAGTGTTGAGTCATAAATTGCTAGCGCGCGCGGGGCTTGTCAAGCAGCTGGCAGCTGGTATTTATACTTACCTTCCACTAGGATATAAGGTGATTAAAAAGATAGAAACAATCATCCGTGAAGAACTAGATAAAATTGGTTGTAGTGAGCTTTTAATGCCGGCTTTACAACCACGTGATTTGTGGGAAGAAAGTGGTCGATGGGGCAAATATGGACCGGAACTCATGCGTCTTACTGACCGTAAAGATCGTGAGTTTTGTCTTGGTCCAACACATGAAGAAGTTGTGACATCAGTTGCGCGAGAATATCTCAATTCTTATAAGAAGCTTCCGGTTGCGCTTTATCAGATTCAAACGAAATTCCGTGATGAACTTAGACCTCGTTTTGGACTAATGCGTGGTCGTGAATTCATTATGAAAGATGCTTATAGTTTTCATGAAACAAATGAAGAACTAGATGAGTGGTATCAAAAATTTGCGAGGGCGTACACTAATATCTTTTTGCGCTGTGGTTTAGAAACACGTATTGTTTCTAGTGATGTTGGCCAAATTGGCGGTAATGAAGCAGACGAATTTATGGTTATGAGTGAAGTTGGTGAAGATACTATTACTTATTGCGAGAGCTGTAAGTATGCGTCCAATCAAGAACATAGTGGTCTTAATGATGGTGATGTTTGTCCTGAATGCGGTGGATTGATTCACACAGCTAAAGGTATTGAAGTTGGTAATATCTTTAAGCTTGGAACAAAATATAGTGAAAGCATGAACTGTAAGGTCGTTAATAAAGACGGTGAGACGGTTCCCGTTGTCATGGGGTGTTATGGGATCGGTATCAGCCGCACTTTGATGGCCTCGGTTGAACAACATGCAACTGAAGATGGTATTTTGTGGCCAGATGAAATCGCGCCGTTTGATGTGCATGTTATACCTGTTAATCACAAAAATGAAGCGCAATGGTCTTTAGCGCAAACTGTGTATGAGAAGTTAAAACAAAAAGGTAAAGATGTATTATTTGATGATCGTGAAGAACGGGCAGGTGTTAAGTTTAAGGATGCGGACTTAATTGGTATTAGATACCGTGTTGTTGTTGGTAAAGATGCTGAAAATGATTTGGTTGAATTTGTTGATCGTAAGAGTGGTAACAAACAGGTTGTAAGTCTAGAAAAATTACTGTCTCTTATATAATATAAGAAAGAACAACAGCGAAAAGCGGGAGCCATCCCGCTTTTTTTAAATTTTGTGAATGATTTCGTTGACAGGTTTAGTTAGTTTTGGTATACTCCTTGTGGGATGAAAAAAGAGCGATTTCTAAGCTAGATTAGAAACCGTTCTTGCTTTCTCCAAAGGGTGATTTTCCCTGCTTTAGCACTCGGGTTTAAAGAGTTGATCAAGCACAATTTGAGGCTTTGAAAAAAAAGTGAAAAAAGTGATTGACAATACTTGCGCAAAGTAATATACTCTTTATTGCGGGCCACGGAAAAGAGCCCAATCAACACAAAAACACAGAAAAAAATAAATGTTAAAAGTGTTGACAAAATATTCTAGATGTTATAGAATATTAAACGCACGCACAAGAGTGCGAGTAACCGAATTAGGTCTTTGAAAACTGAATAGAACAAGTCAATTTGAGTTAAGGACGTACTTCTAATTTAAGAAGAAATCAAATCGATTCATATAATTTATGGAGAGTTTGATCCTGGCTCAGGATGAACGCTGGCGGCATGCCTAATACATGCAAGTCGAACGCTCTCGATCTTCGGATCAATGAGAGAGTGGCGAACGGGTGAGTAACACGTAAGGAACCTGCCCCAAAGACGAGGATAACCATTGGAAACGATGGCTAATACTGGATAGGACATTGGATCGCATGACCCTTTGTTTAAAGGTGCTCTTGGCACCGCTTTGGGATGGCCTTGCGCTGCATTAGCTAGTTGGTGAGGTAACGGCTCACCAAGGCGACGATGCATAGCTGGTCTGAGAGGATGAACAGCCACACTGGGACTGAGACACGGCCCAGACTCCTACGGGAGGCAGCAGTAGGGAATTTTCGGCAATGGGCGAAAGCCTGACCGAGCAATGCCGCGTGAACGATGAAGGTCTTCGGATCGTAAAGTTCTGTTGTTAGGGAAGAACACCTGGTTTAGGAAATGATTCCAGGCTGACGGTACCTAACCAGAAAGCTCCGGCTAACTACGTGCCAGCAGCCGCGGTAATACGTAGGGAGCGAGCGTTATCCGGAATTATTGGGCGTAAAGCGTGCGTAGGCGGTTTACTAAGTCAAATCTGAAAGCCCACGGCTTAACCGTGGAGGGTGATTTGAAACTGGTAGACTTGAGTACGGTAGAGGTTAGTGGAATTCAATGTGTAGCGGTGGAATGCGTAGATATATTGAGGAACACCAGTGGCGAAGGCGGCTAACTGGACCGGAACTGACGCTGAGGCACGAAAGCGTGGGGAGCAAACAGGATTAGCTACCCTGGTAGTCCACGCCGTAAACGATGAGAACTAAGTGTTGGGGCAACTCAGTGCTGAAGCTAACGCATTAAGTTCTCCGCCTGGGGAGTACGACCGCAAGGTTGAAACTCAAAGGAATTGACGGGTCTCCGCACAAGCGGTGGAGCATGTTGTTTAATTCGAAGATACGCGAAGAACCTTACCAGGTCTTGACATCCCCCTGACCGGTGTAGAGATACACCTTTCCTTCGGGACAGGGGTGACAGGTGGTGCATGGTTGTCGTCAGCTCGTGTCGTGAGATGTTGGGTTAAG
>CAZZJG010000001.1:18188-20127 GCA_964654395.1 uncultured Candidatus Izemoplasmatales bacterium | reverse complement strand
TACCGTGCTTTTAGAAAGATACCAAAAAAAGTTCGCAATTCAAGACACAAACTCGGCACTGGATATAGGATGTGGAACAGGTGCCTTAAGCCAGGCATTGCAAAAAAACAAACTTGAAGTTACCGCTATAGATGCTTCAGGAAAGATGTTAAAAAAAGCAAAGGATTTGTGCAAACAAAAAAATTTAAGTTTTTTACAAGCCGATATAAGCAAAGGTCTTCCGTTTTCAGATAAATCTTTTGATTAGTTTATTAGTGTTTTAGCGAAATCTTTATCAAAAGAAGAATGGTTTAAGGGATATTCGTGATCTGCGTAAATGTCACTAAAAGATAGAAGTAAAACTGCATTGAAATCAAATCGGATTGATTGTGCATTAAAATCCACCACAGCGCGCCCAATAGCGTCTTCCATGGTGTTGATAGATGTAGAAAAAAATTGTCTAGCATCTTTTTCTGATAAAATTCTCTTCGTCAAAGCCATAAGAACCCCCGAAAAAGGTTGTGTTATATTAAATCGACAATTTGTTTACTCGTATTGCGAAGAATATCATTGTTTAAACGTCCTAGATTACGGATGGTTTCGTCTATATCATCTTTTGTAAGTCCGGTTCCATAACAGACGCCTGGGTTATCCATAACGCTTTTTGCAGCGATAATACCATTCATTGCTGCGAACGATACTTTGTATGTGCACGATAATTTAGCACCATCACAAATAACTCCCATAGAGCTTGCGAGATAGAGATTTACTGCTTCTTTTATTTGTTCATCTGGATTATTTTTTGCAAACATTGTGCAAGCTGCGGCAGATGAACCAGTAGCGTGGCCAGTACCACAAAGCGTAGTTACAACATTCATTTCTTGTTTAATATAAACACTTGTCAAAAAAGAAAGCACTACTAATTGATTTCGTTTATGTTCATCGACATCAAAAGCATCAGAAAGAAACATCGGTGTAATTAAAGTGCCAATTCCGAGATTTCCTGACCCTGCGACGCCATATACGGTGTAAATATCACCTAACATCCTTTTACGAGATGGAATGGTGACGTGCTTGCGGAGAAAATTGGAAAGGTCATATAAACAGTTGCGCTGTTGTTTTGGTAAATCTTCAATAAGAAAGCTCCCGCCTTGTTTTTTAATTTCTTTTCTCGCAGATTCATATTGTTCTTTCGCGATGACAAAAAGTTCTTCAAGTCCGGTAAAATCACCTTGTTTTACGAAATCTAAAATCTCATCATAGGAATTAATTCGGTACTGATTAGCTCTTTGAATTAAAGCTTTACGTTCAAAATCTTTTAAGGTAACACCATTACGCTCTACAAGTGTTACATTGTCATAAAAATCACGGATAACAATTCTAGCGTTATCCCCTTCTTTAGATGTGACTAGTAACTCTTCATAAAGCACTGATCCAGGGATGTTGACACGTTGGATTGATACACTTATATGTTGTAATAAGGATTCTATCTTTAGAATATCATCTTCAGTTACGCTTTCAAATACAGATAATTGTTTTTTAGGGTTTTTCAGTAAGATACCGAGCGCAAGTGCTTGTTCTAATCCGCTTTTACGAAGACCGGGAACCCCTACATTTACGCTATTTTTATAAAGCTCTTCACTCATGATTAGTTTGACGCTATTGATGGTTGAGTTACGTAAAATATATGCTGCAATAGAAGCGATATATCCAACTACTCCAATATCTGTACAACCCATTGTTTTAGTGATGTTTGCGTTTAAGATTCTTTTCGCACTATTTACATCCATGGCAATCTCCTTGATTTCTGTCATGACATTACAATTATAAATGAAAAATAGAATTGTTACAACTGTCTTTTTGGTTTCCAAACAAATCAAAAAGGGAGCGTATTCTTCTTTTTTTTCAATAGGATTTGTTTAGGTGATGTGATACAATAAAAAACAGAAGGAAGTGATTC
>CAZZJG010000001.1:0-18178 GCA_964654395.1 uncultured Candidatus Izemoplasmatales bacterium | reverse complement strand
TGTCAGTCATCATTAGCGGAAGAAATCCCGTGATAGAGGCGATAAGGGCAGGTAGAAAAATAGAAGAGATATATCTTCAAGAACGGACAAACAAAGATGTAATTAAACTGGCTAGAGAAAAGTTAATTCCATATGTTTGGATGACAAAACAAGAAATTACAAAAATGCTTGGAAAAGCAAATCAAGGAATCGGTGCAAAAGTCGCAGATTATGAATATGGCAGCATTGAAAATTTACTAGAGCCATCTGATCATAAAAGAGTAGTAGTAATGCTTGATGGTGTACAAGACCCCCAAAATTTAGGAGCGATAATGCGAAGCTGTGATGCTTTTGAGGTAGATGCGATTATTATTCCTAAAAACAGAAGCGTCCACTTAAATGCGACTGTTGCGAAGGTATCAACAGGAGCGATTGAGTATGTTCCTGTAGTAGAGGTAGTGAATTTACATCAAACAATCCGAAAACTGAAAAACGTTGGATACTGGGTTGCAGGTACAGATATGAATGGCGATCGCACTATTCATGATATTCCGATAGATGCTGATTTAGTAATTGTAATCGGAAGTGAAGGGGATGGCATGAGTAGAATTGTGCGAGATAATTGTGATTTTATAGCTACTATACCAATGAAAGGGCACGTCAATAGTCTTAACGCTAGCGTTAGCGCAGCATTGATTTTATATGACATTTTCCACCGTAAAGGGGAGTAGCTTATGTTTCGCGAACTGGACGATTACGAAATTCTTGATGAAATCCGCGAAGGTAATCAAGAAGCTTTGGAGCTCATGTTCGCGAAATATAAACCGCTCATTTCGAAAATAATTCATCATTTTAACCTAGGTTATGAGTTTGATGATATGATGCAAGAAGGGTACATGGTTTTATTGCGAAGCATTCAGCATTATGATATGAATGAAACTAAAACATTTACAAGATATTTTGAGCTTAACTTGCGTCGTCAATTTGTCTCAGAAGTGACTAAACGCATGCGTCGAAAGGAACTCTTTCATCAACACCAAAGATACATATATGAAAATAATCACTCCGTATTTAATAACAGTGTGTTTTATGAGTTGTATTTAGAAGAACTGAAAAAAGTGTTATCTGAAAAGCAGTATTTTATTTACGTGATGCGTGAAATAAAAAATTATAGCGTTGAATATATTGAAAAAGTTTATAACTTGGACCAAAAAAGTATATATAATTCTTTGCATCGAGCACGAGTGAAAATACGTCGCCATTTTGACATCCGTCTTGACAAAGGAAATGAAATTTGATAAAGTTTATATTTGCAAGAGAGTGATAAAAAATGAAAAAAAAGGTTATTTTGATTTGTGAAGAGTGCTTGTCTCGGAATTACACTACATATAAAAATAAGGATGATCGGACAAGACTTGAGCTTAAAAAGTATTGTAAAACATGCAATAAGCATACGACTCACAAAGAGAGTAAGTAGGAGAGATGAATCATGGCAAACAAACAATTACAACAAACTAAAACTAGTAAAGCGCTAGAAATACTTCGTACGGAGTACCCGTTTGAAAGAATTCTCTTAGGAGTATTAGGGTTACTCGTAGTACTACTTGGTGTATATCTCGTTGAAGGAAAGATGATTACAATTACCCGTACGGAATGGTGGATTTTTAATACTGAATGGAAACGTACTACATTCTCCATCATTGTTATTATTCTTGGGACTGTATCCTTCCTCATGGCGATTTGGCCTTTCTTTGCACCGAGTATTGCAGAAATGAAAAAGGTTAGCATTCCAAATCGTAATGCGATTTTGAACCACATCGCTCGCGTATTTGGGTTTATCATTGTGCTATCCCTATTCTTCACATTGCTCGACTGGCCACTAAGAAAAATCTTTGAATGGTTGGCTGAAATCGGTGCCTAGTAGTATTTATGACGAGAAACGGTGGTACGTTGTTCAAACGTATGCCGGCTATGAGAATTCCGTCAAGGCAAATTTGGAACGACGCATCGAATCGATGCAGATGGAAGACAAAATCTTCCAAGTCATGATTCCAGAAGAAATCCAGCTTGAGCGAAAAAAAGATGGGGAACTTAAAGAGAAAGTCGTAAAAATATTCCCTGGTTATGTATTTGTTGAAATGATTGTAACCGATGACTCTTGGTTTGTAGTTCGAAACACTCCTGGGGTAACAGGGTTTCTTGGAAGTAGTGGTGGCGGTACTAAACCTGTTCCACTTCCGCCAGATGAAATCAATCCTATTTTGAAAAAGCAAGGTTTAATCGAAACACCTAAATTCGATGTTGCAATCGGTGATAAAGTGCGCGTCGCAACAGGTCCCTTCCGTGATCAAATTGGGACAGTTGATTCCATTGATTTGGATAAACAGGAAGTTGTTGTACTTGTAGACATGTTTGGTCGTCAAACACCGGTTGAATTATCGTTTGAAGATGTCCGAAAGGTGTAACGGGGAATCTCTTGACAAGTAACATATAATGTTTTATAATAGCGTGGCATGTAGTATGTCATGCTATTTTTTGAGTGGGAGGGCGCAACGCGTCTGATAACCACATCACGAAACAGAGGAGGTGTCTTTCGTGGCTAAAGAAATCAAAACTCAGGTGAAACTGCAAATTCCGGCAGGACGTGCAAATCCAGCTCCACCGGTCGGACCAGCTCTCGGTCAAGCAGGCGTGAACATTCAAGAATTCTGTCTTAAGTTCAACGAAGCTACCAAAGAGCAAATGGGAAACATTGTTCCTGTTGTTATCACTGTATATGAAGACCGTACATTCGACTTCATTACAAAAACCCCACCCGCAAGTGACTTGTTAAAGAAAGCGGCTGGAGTCAGCAAAGGAGCAGGCAACTCTAAAACCGAAATAGTCGGTAGTATCACCAAAGCGCAATTAAAAGAAATTGCGGAAATCAAAATGCCAGACCTCAATGCAAATGACATTGAAGCGGCAATGAAAATCGTCGCAGGATCTGCGCGTAACATGGGAATCGAGATCAAGGACTGAGCAAATAGGTTGTATATATCGCAACTATTTGTGGGAGGAGATTCCGCTAGACCACATTTAGGAGGAAAATCAAATGGGAAAAAAGAGTAAGAAGTTCCTAGCCGCCGCTGCTCAAGTCGAGAAGAAGGCGTACGACGTCGCAGAAGCCGTCAAACTTGTAAAACAAATTTCCTTTGAACAGTTTGATGCTTCCGTCGAGTTCGCAATTCGCTTGAATCTTGACCCGCGGAAGGCAGAACAAAATTTACGTGGTGCAGTTGTACTGCCTCACGGAACAGGTAAAACAAAAACAGTATTGGTATTCGCAGAAGGTGAAAAAGCGAAAGAAGCACAAGAAGCTGGCGCTGACTTCGTTGGATCTGATGAGTACGTTGAAAAAATCCAAAAAGAAGGATGGCTTGGATTTGATTCAGTCGTCGCTACACCAAATATGATGGCGAAAATTGGTCGTCTCGGACGCATTCTTGGTCCACGTGGCCTCATGCCAAATCCAAAAACTGGTACCGTAACAATGGATGTCGCGAAAGCTGTATCAGAAATCAAGAGTGGTAAAGTAGAATACCGCGTTGACAAAGTAGGAAACATTCACGTTAGCGTTGGTAAAGTGTCATTTGATGATGAAAAACTTGTTGAAAACATCAAAACTATTTTTGATACCATCAACAAACTTAGACCATCCACAGTTAAAGGTGTTTACGTGAAAAACGTATCCATTGCTAGCACTATGGGCCCGGGAGTTAAGGTTGATATCGATTCTCTCAAGGCTTAATTACATTTGAATAAAAACTTCTGTCGTAGACTTGGGTGCCCCACGAGGCTTAATGTCCCAACGAGACAAAAGGGAATTACAAATAGTAACCTCTTTTGTCTTTGACAAGGAGGTTTTATTACATCAGTAACACACTCACAGACATGGAGGTGAACGGAGTGTCGGTACAAGCGATTGAACGCAAAAAACAACAAGTCCAAGAGCTGGTCGAAAAGATAAAAGAAGCAAAAAGCTTCGTCATTGTCGATTACAGTGGACTGACCGTTGAACAAGTCACAAATTTACGTCGTGAACTAAGACAAAACGGTTGTGATATGGCGGTTATCAAAAACAATATTACTCGACGTGCAACTCAGGAACTTGGATTTGAAGAAATGCAAGAGTTCCTAGTGGGACCGAATGCGGTTGCATTCAGTTTTGAAGACAGTGTTTCTGCTGCGAAAGTCATTTATGACTTTGCGAAAGAAAACGATAGTCTTGAATTAAAGGTTGGTGTTGTCGATGGAGAATATATGGATCAAGACAACATCAAAGTTATCGCAACCATTCCGTCCAGAGAAACGCTGCTTACAATGTTCGCAGCTGGTATTCTGCAACCAATTAAAGAGGTTGCTATCGCCTTGGATCTCATGGCGCAAAATCTTGAAAACCCAACAGAAACCAATTAGGAGGTATGAATCATGGCATTGACAAACCAAGAAATTATTGAAGCTTTAAAAGAAAAAACTTTGCTTGAACTGAAAGAGCTTGTTGATTTGATGAAAGAAGAATTCGGTGTTGACCCAAGCGCTGTTGCAGTTGCAGCTCCTGGAGCTGGCGCAGCTGACGAAGCACCAAGTGAAGTAACAGTTACACTTGAAGGTGTCGGAGGATCTAAAATCCCAGTTATCAAAGCTGTTCGCGAAATTACAGGTCTCGGACTCAAAGAAGCAAAAGAACTTGTTGATGGAGCACCTTCTCCAATCAAAGAAAACATCAAACCAGAAGAAGCAGAAGAACTTAAAGCAAAACTCGAAGAAGCCGGCGCAGTTGTATCTGTTAAATAACGTCGACTTATCTCAAGCCTGGGCATCACCCAGGTTTTTCCCTTTTCAAATGGAAAGGAGTAGGTGAGGATGAGTCATTATTTCACAACGCAAGGCAATGAGACAAAAAGCAATCCAATTAGGATTGCTTTTCGTGCTCATGGTCAGTCATTCACATGTGAAACTGACCATGGTGTATTCTCAAGGTTAAATTTAGACCGCGGAACAAAAGTATTACTTGATTTTCTCACTGTTTCAAAGAATGTAAAAAGGGCTCTTGATCTAGGCTGTGGCTATGGTCCGATCGGACTGGTTCTTGCGAAAGCACACTGCTTGAAAGTAGATATGTCCGATGTAAATGAACGGGCCCTTAACCTTGCGAAAATCAATCTTACTTTAAATAATGTTAATGCAAATATTGTACAAAGTGATGGCTTTCAAAATCTACCTGGTACATATGACTTAATTGTTTCCAATCCACCTATTCGAATTGGAAAGCAAAAATTATATGAATTATTTTTTGAAGCATCAAAGCATTTGACAAAAGATGGAAATTTTTGGATTGTAATCAATAAGAAACATGGTGCATTAAGCGCGGCGAGGTATCTTGAAACAATTTTTAATCGTGTAGTCCTAGTAGGACGCGCAAAAGGATTTCATGTATATCGTTGTGAAAAATATTTGACGCCTTGACGAATTTGTGATATGATAATAAATTGCCAAAAGATGCGCTTTTTTGCGTTTTTCGACTGTCTATAGAACGAAAATGGGGTGAAGTTATTGGGCTACAAATTAGTAAATTACGGCAAGAATCGGCAAAGAAGAGACTACTCTAGAGTCAAAACAAATGTCGAATTGCCCGATTTGATTAAAGTACAGACCAAGTCATTTCAATGGTTTGTTGAAAAAGGACTTGCGGAGCTGTTCAGGGACATTTCACCAATTCAAAACTTTACAGAAACAATTGAGCTGTATTTTGAAGAGTATGAATTTGGACCAGAAAAATACAGTATCGATGAAGCAAAGGCAAAGGATATGGTCTATTCTCGCCCTTTGCGTGTAAATGTTAAGCTGGTAAACAAGGAAACAGGGGAAATCAAAGAACAAAAGATATTTATGGGTGATTTCCCGATGATGACACCGACTGGATCTTTCATCATCAACGGTTCGGAACGCGTAATCGTATCACAGATTGTTCGTTCTGCGGGAGTATTCTTTAGTGAAAATATCGACAAAAAAACCCTCAAAAGTAAATATTTAGGACAAGTAATTCCTACACGTGGAGCTTGGATTGAATATGAAATGGGAGCTAAAGACGTTTTATACGTAAAACTAGATCGCTCAAAGAAAATTCCTCTCACGACACTTGTTCGTGCTCTTGGTGTTAAAGATAGTGAACAGATTCTCGATATTTTCGGTGAAAATGAATTACTTCATTTAACACTCGCGAAAGATATCACTGTTTCACCTGATGAAGCTATTCGCGAAGTTTATTCAAAACTCCGCCAGGGTGAAACTGCGACTGTTGATGGTGCAAAATCATTCTTAATCAGTCGTTTGTTTGATTCCAAACGTTATGATTTAGCGGAAGTTGGACGTTATAAAGTAAACAAAAAACTCGATGTTCTAACAAGAGCTCTTGGTCATCGCCTCGCGAAGGATTTAGTAGACCCGGATACTGGTGAGATTATCGTTGAGAAAAATACGTTTGTCAATCGTAAAGTCATGGAACACCTTAATGACTATCGTCATTTATTCACTGAAACGGTGAAAGGTGTCGGCGCTTATGATTTGGAATACGATTTTCTCGATCAATTATCCGTCTTTCGTGCTGCCCAGGTAGGCGATGTAAAACTATTTGATTTTATTTCCGATGATGAATTACTTGATGAGATTAAAAGTCAAGGATATCGTAGTTGGGATGAATATTACGAAGCTTTCCTTGTAGCACAAGGAAAAGATGAAAAAATGCTTGTTGAAGAGTTTGGCAAACCTTTTGTCGACGAGATAAAACAAGCTTTTGAACAAACTTTAGAAAATGAGAATATCTATTTTGAACTCGCTGAAGTACAAGTGTTAGAAGTATTCTCGAAAAACGAAAACGGCGAAGAAATCGTTGTACGTTTAATCGGAAATAATAGCTTTGAAGATGCAGTTCACATTGTTCCATCCGATATTATTGCTAGTATCTCCTATTACTTGAACCTTTATAACAATGTCGGTGATTTGGATGATATAGACCACTTAGGAAATCGACGTCTTCGTCTTATTGGTGAACTTCTCAAAAACCAATTTCGTATTGGTCTTACAAAAATGGAGAAGAATGTAAAAGACAGAATGAGTACGAAGGAACCGGATGAAATCACCCCACAAAAACTCATCAATATCCGACCACTTACTTCTTCATTGAAAGAGTTCTTTGGTTCTTCACAACTCTCACAATTCATGGCACAAACAAACCCCCTAGATGAACTAACGCACAAGCGTCGTCTTAGTGCGCTCGGTCCAGGTGGGTTGACACGTGACCGTGCTGGTTTTGAAGTACGTGACGTTCACCATTCTCATTATGGACGTATTTGTCCAATTGAAACACCTGAAGGACAAAACATCGGTCTTATTAACAGCCTTGCGACTTATGTCAAAGTCAACAAGTACGGTTTTATGGAAACACCATATTTGAAAGTACAAGCAAATGAAGATGGTAGCGTTTATGTTACTGATGAAATGGTATACCTTGCGGCTGATGAAGAAGAACGCTTCATCATTGCGCAAGGAAATGCAGAAGTTAATAATAACCGTGAAATAGTCCAAAATATGGTTGTTGCTCGCCATAGAGGGGAAACAAAAATGTTCCCGAAAGAACAAATCGAGTTAATGGACGTTTCACCAAAACAGATTGTATCTGTTAGTACTGCGTGTATTCCCTTCCTTGAACACGATGATGCTAACCGTGCTTTGATGGGTGCGAACATGCAACGTCAAGCAATTCCTCTACTTGTACCAGAAGCACCACTTGTTGGTACTGGTATTGAATATAAAGTAGCTCATGATAGTGGGATTGCTGTTGTTGCGAAGGCAGACGGTATCGTTGAATATGTAGATGCTAATAAAATTATGGTACGTCGAGATGAAGATGGAAATGTTGATACATATTATCTTCAAAAGTTCCAACGTTCTAATCAAGGTACATGCATAAATCAATCTCCAATTGTCCAAATTGGTGATCGCGTTCAAAAAGGTGCAACTATCGCTGATGGACCAGCTATGGATCAAGGAGAACTTGCGTTAGGACGTAATGTTACAGTAGCGTTCATGACTTGGAACGGATACAACTATGAAGACGCAATTATTATGTCAGAGCGTCTAGTACGTGAAGATGTATATACTTCTATTCATATCGAAGAATATGAAATCGAAGCAAGAGATACAAAACTAGGAAAAGAAGAATTTACACGTGAAATTCCACATGTTGGTCCAGAAGGAAGGCGTTATCTTGATGAAAAGGGAATTATTATTGAAGGTGCGGAAGTTCATGAAGGTGATATTCTAGTTGGTAAAGTAACTCCTAAAGGAGTCACAGATCCAACGCCAGAAGATAAACTATTACTCGCTATCTTTGGTGAAAAGAGCCGTGAAGTTCGCGATACATCACTTAAAGTTCCTCATGGTGGTGGTGGTATTGTTCATAGCGTTAAATATTTCAGCCGCGCTAATGGTGATGAACTACCTCCTGGTGTTAATGAAGTAGTGCGAATTTACATTGTCCAAAAACGGAAAATCACCGAGGGAGACAAAATGGCAGGTCGCCACGGAAACAAAGGGGTTATTTCGAAGATTCTTCCAATTGAAGATATGCCGTTTATGGATGACGGTACGCCGATTGATATCATGCTTAACCCACTTGGGGTACCTTCCCGCATGAATATCGGACAGATTCTTGAAATCCATCTCGGTATGGCAGCCAAAAAACTAGGTGTTCATATCGCAACGCCAGTATTCGATGGTGTACGCAATGAAGATCTTGTCAAAATTATGGAAGAAGCTAAAATGGCTTCTGATGGTAAACAAATTCTTTACAGTGGTCAAACCGGTGAACCTTACGACAACCGTATCTCGGTTGGTGTTATGTACATGATTAAACTTGATCATATGGTCGATGATAAATTGCATGCAAGAAGTGTTGGCCCATATACACTTGTCACTCAACAACCAATGGGTGGTAAAGCACAAAACGGTGGACAACGTTTCGGTGAAATGGAAGTATGGGCTCTTGAAGCATATGGCGCTGCTTACTGCTTACAAGAAATGCTCACGGTAAAATCCGATGACATTATTGGTAGAAACAAAGTATTCCGCGCTATTGTTGATGGTAAGAGCATTCCTGCACCATCACTTCCTGAATCATTCCGCGTTCTCACAAGAGAGTTGCAAGCACTTGGTATTCATGTTGAACTTATTAATAAAGATACTGGTGTTAATGAAGCAAACAAATCATTGGTTAACGAAGATGGCGAAGACTATATTGCCCGTTATGGCTTCGATTCTTAAGAAAGGTAGGTTGAGGATATGTCACAACGATTCAGTCATTTAAAAATTCGTCTTGCCTCTCCTGAAGAAATTCGTGGTTGGTCACATGGTGAGGTAAAGAAACACGAAACCATCAACTACCGCACATTGAAGCCGGAAAAAGACGGCTTGTTCTGTGAGGTCATCTTTGGACCAACTAAAGACTATCAATGTGCTTGTTCGAACAAATCAAAACGAAGCAGTCATGCCGGTAAAAAGTGTCCAGTGTGCGGCGTAGAATACACAGAATCTAAAGTGCGTCGTGAACGCATGGGTCACATTGAACTTGCCGCTCCGGTTGTTCATACATGGTATTTACGAAACAGTCCATCGCGACTTGCGATATTACTAGATATTAAGGCGAAAGATCTTGAAGAAGTAGTATACCTTGCGAGTTATATCGTAACTGACCCAGGTGATACAGATCTTCAATACAAACAAATTCTAAGTGAAAAAGAATACACAGAAAAATATCTTGAATATGGTAATCGTTTTAAAGCACAAAGTGGTGCAGAGGCAGTTCGTACGCTTCTGAAACGTCTTGATTTAAAACGCGAGAGTTTGGTGCTTCGCCAACAATTACCAACAGCATCCAAACAAAAACGACAAAAAATTATCAAACGTTTGAAAGTCGTAGAAGCATTTCTCCAATCTGATAATAAACCGGAATGGATGGTGCTTGAAGTATTGCCGGTTATCCCACCTGAGTTACGTCCGATGGTACAACTCGATGGTGGGCGCTTCGCAACTACTGACCTAAACGACTTATATCGCCGTATTTTAAACCGAAACAACCGCTTAAAACGTCAATTTGAACAAGGTGCTCCCCACCTTATCACAAAGAACGAAAAGCGGATGCTACAAGAAGCAGTTGATGCGTTAATTGACAACTCTAAACGTGGTCGCAAAGTAGTGGAGAAAAACCGTCCTCTCAAATCTCTTTCCGATCTATTACGCGGTAAACAAGGTCGTTTCCGCCAAAACTTACTTGGTAAACGTGTTGACTACTCAGGACGAAGCGTTATCATCGTTGGACCTGATCTTGAAATGTATCAATGTGGTTTACCAAAAGAGATGGCGATTACTCTTTTCAAACCATTTGTTATTAGAGAACTTATCCAACGGGAAATCGCAACTAACATTAAACAAGCGAAAAAGATGGTTGAAAATGTCACAGATGAACGCATTTGGGACGTGCTTGAAGAAGTAATTCGTGAACATCCTGTTCTTCTCAACAGAGCACCAACTCTTCACCGTTTAGGTATTCAAGCATTTGAACCTAAACTTGTAGAAGGTAAAGCAATTCGTCTTCATCCACTTGTTACTACAGCATTTAATGCTGACTTTGATGGAGACCAAATGGCTGTTCACGTTCCTCTTTCTGAAGAAGCACAGGCAGAAGCTCGTGTTTTGATGCTTGCTTCAAACAATATCTTAAACCCAAAAGATGGGAAGCCGATTGTAACACCATCACAAGATATGGTACTTGGTAACTATTACTTAACACTAGAAAAAGCTGGTGAAAAAGGAGAAGGGCGCGTTTTTGCGGACAAAGACGAAGTAACTCTTGCATATGAAACAGGTCAAATTACCTTGCACACACGTATCGCCATTCGTGCTAATGCGCTCGGTAAAGCCCCTTTAACTGAGAGTCAAAGAAATAGTTATTTAGTAACTACATATGGTAAGTTAATCTTTAACAGTATTCTGCCTAAAGAGTTTGCTTATCTTAACGAACCAACTTTGACTAATTTACAAAAGCAAAAAGATGAAGTAACTGGGGAAGAGCGTTATTTAACACCTGATCGTTTCTTCATTCCAATGGGAGAAAACATCCCTGAGCGCATTAAAGAAATGGAACTAGTTTCCCCGTTTAAAAAAGGATTCTTATCCCATATCATTAGTGAAGTCTTTAGTGTTTATAAAATTAATGAAACATCAAAGATGCTTGATAAACTGAAAAACCTTGGTTTCAAATACTCTACAAAAGCGGGAATCACTGTTAGTGCGAGTGATGTTAAAGTTTACTCCAAGAAGGAAAGTGAAATCGCTAAAACACAGGCGATTGTCGACAAACTTCATAAAATGTATGAAATGGGTCTTTTGACTGATTACGAACGCTATAAACTAGTTATCAAAGAGTGGACAGAAGTGAAAAACCGCATTCAAAAAGGACTCATGGAAGAACTCCATAATGATAACCATATCTTCATGATGAGTGATTCTGGAGCGCGTGGTAATGCGTCTAACTTTACCCAGTTAGCTGGTATTCGTGGATTGATGGCTAACACCAAACGAGAAGGACTAAACACAGCTTATAACATTAAAGCTGGAATTAAATCGACTATCGAACTTCCTGTTAAATCTTCCTTCATTGAAGGACTAACTATGAGTGAGTTCTTCATTTCAACTCACGGAGCGAGAAAAGGTTCTACTGATACAGCGCTCAAGACAGCTGATTCTGGTTATCTAACAAGACGTCTTGTGGATGTTTCCCAAGACCTCGTTGTAACGGAAGAAGATTGTAATACTGATCGCGGCAGCGTTGTTCGGGAAATTGTCCATAGTGATGGTAAGACTATCGTGCCGTTATTTGACCGCTTGTTCGGAAGATACAGCGCGCAAAGCGTTATTCATCCAGAAACTGGCGAAATTATCGTTGAGAAAAACGGCTACATTAATGATTTAATTGCCAAACAAATTGTAGATGCTGGTATTAAGGAAGTGAAGATTCGGAGCGTTCTCACTTGTGATAGTGAACAAGGTGTATGTAAAAAATGTTATGGTCAAAACTTATCTACAGGTGAGGTAGTTGAAGTAGGAGAATCAATTGGTACTATCGCAGCGCAATCTATTGGTGAACCAGGGACACAGCTTACGATGCGTACTTTCCACACAGGTGGTGTTGCGGGTGCGGACATTACGCAAGGGTTGCCGCGTATTCAAGAACTGTTTGAAGCACGCACACCGAAAGGTAAAGCTGTTATTAGTGAATTTGATGGTACAGTATCGCAGATCGAAACCCTTGATGAACGTTACAAAGTAACGATTAAAAATGGACTAGAAGAAAAAATATACACCACTGATGGTGGGGTAACACTTCTAGTTAATGAAGGGGACGATGTGAGAGCCGGAACTAAAATTACTGATGGTTCAATCGATCCAAAACAACTTCTTAAAGCTACGGATGCGGAGACCGTTCAACAGTACATTCTTTCTGAAGTTCAAAAAGTATACCGCGCACAAAGCATTGAAATCTCTGATAAACATATTGAAGTTATTATCCATCAGATGATGCGTAAAATTAATATCATCTTAGAAGGAGATACGAAGTTACTTCCAGGAAGTCAAGTTTCTATTAGAGAGTTCAAACAAGCGAACGAAGAAGCTCTAAAGGATGGGAAACGTCCCGCAATCGGACGCCCTGCATTGCTTGGGATTACACGCGCATCATTGCGTAGTGATTCATTCTTAAGCGCCGCATCTTTCCAAGAAACGACACGCGTTTTAACTGACGCGGCTATATCCGGAAAGATTGATGAGCTGACTGGTCTGAAAGAAAATGTCATCATTGGTGGATTGATTCCTGCTGGTACTGGTATTCTCAGAGATACGCTATTTGAGTATGAAGGACAACAAACAGAAGAAGAACAACCGTTTGATGAAGATTTCTTTAACGAAGATAGTGAACTTGATGATTTTGTATTCTAATCAAGGTGGCTGCATAGCAGCCACCTTTTTATTTACCTCATGAAATAATCATAAAAATTCAAAATTGTGCTTGCGCTAAAAGCTATATATGATATAATATATTTCGCTAGGCCGCTTTAGCTCAGCCCGGTAGAGCAATGCCATGGTAAGGCAGAGGTCGTAGGTTCAAATCCTACATGCGGCACCACGGAAAATCAGACAGCGTAAATACGCTGTTTTCTTTATTTTCTAAAAAGAAAAAAATATAGAAAGAAATAGTTGACACACCTGCCTGTGTGTGATATATTGTTTACGCATTTAATGGATAAAAACATCAGGGTTTACTCGCTTAAGCCCTAGTTTTTATGAAAAAAGTGAACCACCTGGAAGCGTGGACATTTATTAGAAGGGAGGAAACCATTCTATGCCTACCATTAATCAATTGGTCCGCAAGGGACGTCAAAGCAAAACGAAGAAGTCCAAATCTCCTAGCCTTGGAGTTGGATTTAACAGTTTGAAGAAAAAGTATACTAGTTATCCATCGCCACAAAAGCGTGGTGTATGTACTCGTGTTGCTACGATGACCCCTCGTAAGCCGAACTCCGCTTTACGTAAATTTGCTCGTGTTCGTTTGTCTAACGGACTAGAAGTAACTGCCTACATCCCTGGTGAAGGACACAAACTTCAAGAACACAGCGTTGTCTTAATTCGTGGAGGACGTGTTAAGGACCTTGCCGGTGTACGTTATCACATCGTTCGCGGTACTTTAGATACCACAGGTGTCGAAGGACGTAAACAAGGACGTTCTAAATACGGCGCAAAAAAACCAAAGAAATAATCGAATTATTTGAAAGGAGGAAACAGACATGCCTCGTAAAGGTCACATAGCAAAACGTGACGTATTACCAGATCCAATTTACAATTCAAAACTCGTCACAAAGCTCATCAACAATATCATGCTTGATGGGAAAAAGAATACTGCCCAAAAAATCCTTTATGGAGCGTTTGAACGCGTTGAGAAGATGACGGAGAGAAATCCGCTTGAAGTGTTCGAAGAAGCGCTCGATAATATTATGCCTACATTTGAAGTCCGTTCTCGTCGAATTGGGGGACAAAACTATCAAGTACCTGTAGAAGTTCGTCCCGAACGTCGTTATACACTTGGACTTAGATGGCTAACTCAATATGCAAGATTGCGTAGTGAAAAAACCATGGAGGAGCGTTTAGCGAAGGAAATCGTTGACGCCGCACAGGGAACCGGTGCATCTGTGAAGAAGAAAGAAGATACCCACAGAATGGCAGAAGCGAACAAAGCGTTCGCACATTATCGTTGGTAGGAAAGGGTAACGGTTATCATGGCTCGAGAATATAGTCTAGAGAAGACTCGCAACATTGGGATTATGGCCCATATCGATGCTGGTAAGACAACCGCTACCGAACGCATTCTGTATCATACGGGTAAAATTCATAAAATCGGAGAAACACACGATGGTGCCAGCCAAATGGACTGGATGGAGCAGGAACAAGAACGCGGAATCACAATCACTTCTGCGGCTACAACTGCTTTTTGGAAAGACCATCGAGTGAACATCATTGACACCCCGGGGCACGTTGACTTCACTGTTGAAGTTTCCCGAAGCCTGCGTGTACTGGATGGAAGTGTAGCGCTTCTTGACGCACAGGCTGGTGTCGAACCCCAAACAGAAACTGTTTGGCGCCAGGCAAATGATTATAAGGTTCCCAGAATTATATTTGCCAATAAGATGGACAAAATCGGTGCCGACTTTGCGTTTAGCGTGCGTACTGTACATGAGCGTTTAGGTGCGAACGCAGCTGCGATCCAGTGGCCAATTGGATCGGAAAATGAATTCGAGGGAATTATTGACCTCGTTGAAATGAAAGCTTACAAATATGATGGTAAACCTGAGGAAAACCCAGAAATCATCGATATTCCTGACTATTTGCTAGAAACGGCAGAAGAAAAACGTTTGGAATTAATCGAAACAATCGCTGAGATTGATGAAGATTTAATGATGATGTATCTAGAAGGGGAAGAAATCGATGTCGATACGCTGAAAGAAGCTATCCGTAAAGCAACCCTCGCTGTAGAGTTCTTTCCAGTTCTTTGTGGATCTGCATTTAAAAACAAAGGTGTTAAGCTATTACTTGATGCAGTAATTGACTATCTCCCATCTCCACTTGATGTGGCTGATGTAAAAGGAAGCGACAAAGACGGAAATGAAGTCTTGATTCCTGCTAGTGATGATGAACCTTTCACAGCATTAGCATTTAAGGTTATGACCGACCCGTTTGTTGGTAAACTCACCTTCTTCCGTGTATATGCTGGAATTCTGTCTAAGGGTTCTTACATTATGAACGCTACAAAAGGGAAGAAGGAACGTATTGGACGTATTCTTCAGATGCACGCGAATCACCGTGAAGAAATTGATAAAGTGTATGCTGGTGACATCGCTGCCGCAGTTGGTTTGAAAGATACAACTACAGGTGATACGCTCTGTGCTGATAAACACCATGTAATCTTGGAAAAAATGGTGTTCCCAGAACCAGTTATTAGTGTTGCGATTGAACCTAATAGCCGCGCTGACCAAGATAAAATGGGTGTAGCGCTGCAAAAACTTGCTGAAGAAGATCCAACATTCCGTACTTATACAGATCATGAAACTGGTCAGACAATCATTGCTGGTATGGGTGAACTTCACCTTGACATTATTGTCGACCGGATGAAACGTGAATTTAAAGTTTCAGCGACAGTAGGTCAACCGCAAGTTTCATATCGTGAAACAATCACTAAAGTTTCCGATGTTGAAGGAAAATTTGTTCGTCAATCAGGTGGACGTGGGCAATATGGTCATGTATGGATTAAATTCGAACCAAACCCTGGAAAAGGCTTCGAGTTCGTTGATAAGATTGTTGGTGGCGTCGTGCCACGCGAATACATTCCAGTTGTCGCTAAAGGTTTGGAAGAAGCTTTAGAGAGTGGTATCATTGCTGGATATCCAGTAATTGACGTCAAAGCAACACTCTTTGATGGTAGTTACCATGACGTTGACTCTAGTGAAATGGCGTTTAAAATTGCTGCCAGCATGGCACTTAAAAAGACACAAGAATACTGCGCACCAGTTCTGCTAGAACCAATCATGACAGTTGATGTTATTGTTCCAGATGAATACATGGGTAATGTCATCGGTGATATCACAAGCCGTCGTGGACGTATGGAACAACAAACACAACGGGCAAACGCGATTCAAATTACAGCAAAAGTTCCACTATCTGAAATGTTCGGATATGCGACAAGTTTGCGTTCCAATACGCAAGGACGTGGAACATTCACTATGCAGTTCTCACATTATGAACAATGTCCAAAATCAATCGCGGAAGAAGTCATAAAACGCCGTAACGGCTAAATGTAGTTATAACTTGCATTCTCTATGCGAATGCGATACAATATGTTTGATAAAAACAAAAAAACAATTCAAATTGAACCTTAAGGAGGAAAATGACAATGGCAAAAGAAAAATTTGTCCGCACAAAACCCCATATGAATATTGGGACCATTGGACACGTTGACCATGGTAAAACCACTTTGACTGCTGCGATCGCTACTATCCTCGCAAAACATGGTGTTGGAAGCACACAAGCTGCTTCTTACGACCAAATCGATAACGCTCCGGAAGAACGCGAACGCGGAATCACAATTAACACTGCTCATATCGAGTATGAAACAGAAAAACGTCACTATGCACACGTTGACTGCCCAGGACATGCTGACTACGTTAAAAACATGATCACAGGTGCTGCTCAAATGGACGGAGCAATTCTCGTTGTTTCTGCCGCAGATGGACCGATGCCACAAACTCGTGAACACATCCTTCTTGCTCGCCAAGTAGGTGTTCCGAAAATGGTTGTATTCATGAACAAAGTAGACCAAGTTGACGACGAAGAACTTCTTGAACTCGTTGAAATGGAAATCCGTGAACTTCTTTCTGAATACGAATTCCCAGGAGATGAAATTCCAATCATCGCTGGATCTGCTCTTCTCGCCCTAAATGGTGATGAAGCACAAGAAGCAAAAATCATGGAACTCATGGACGCTGTTGACGATTACTTCGAAGATCCAGTTCGTGAAACTGATAAACCATTCTTGATGCCTATTGAAGACGTATTCTCTATTACTGGACGCGGAACAGTTGCTACTGGTAGAGTAGAACGCGGTGTTGTAAAAGTTGGAGATCCAGTTGAAATCGTTGGTATTAAAGAAACTCAAAGCACTGTTGTAACAGGTGTTGAAATGTTCCGTAAACTGCTTGACCAAGCAGAAGCAGGAGACAACATTGGTGCACTTCTCCGCGGTGTATCTCGTGACGCTATTCAACGTGGTCAAGTACTCGCAAAACCAAAATCTGTTACACCACATACTAAATTCGAAGCACAAGTTTACGTTCTGTCCAAAGAAGAAGGTGGACGTCATACTCCATTCTTCAGTAACTATCGTCCACAATTCTACTTCCGTACAACTGACGTAACAGGTGTTATTGAACTACCAGCTGGCGTTGAAATGGTTATGCCTGGTGACGACGTTACTATGACTGTTGAGTTGATTCACCCAATCGCTCTTGAACAAGGAACCAAGTTCTCCATCCGCGAAGGTGGACGTACTGTTGGTGCTGGTAACGTATCAAAAATCTTTGAATAATTTACCTAAAAGAGGCTCTAGGCCTCTTTTTTTTATTTTTGTTCACAAAAAATACATTCTTGTTTGTTATAATGATAGACGGTGATGCATATGCTTATAGACACACATGTCCATTTAAATGATCGAAGGTTTAGAGATGACTTAAAAGAAGTCATCCACCGCGCAAGAGAAGCAGGCGTTAGTAAAATGATTGTTGTTGGTTATGATCAACTGACAAACAAAAAAGCTATTGAACTTGCGGAAAAATACGATTTTATCTTTGCTTCATGTGGTTTTCATCCTACAATTGCTAAAGAGATAAAAGATGAAGATTGGTCCAAATTAAGAGGTCAACTATCCCATCCCAAAGTGGTTGCTGTTGGTGAATGCGGTCTTGATTTTTACTGGGATAAAGAATTTATCGCTAAGCAAATT